>JALOSH010000130.1 GCA_025458545.1 Hydrogenophaga sp. | reverse complement strand
GCGCGGCATCGACATCATCGAATTCGCCTGCGGCATCCCGCAGCTGCTCAAGGGCGACTTCACCGACCAGGTCTCCACCGGCATGGACAACTGGACGCTTCGCCAGCCGCTGGGTGTGGTGGCGGGCATCACGCCGTTCAACTTCCCGGTCATGGTGCCCATGTGGATGTTCCCGGTCGCGATCGCTGCGGGCAACTGCTTCGTGCTCAAGCCCAGCCCGATCGACCCCACGCCCAGCCTGCTGATGGCCGACCTGCTCAAGCAGGCTGGCCTGCCCGACGGCGTGTTCAACGTGGTGCAGGGCGACAAGGAAGCGGTGGACGCGCTGCTGGTGCACCCCGACGTCAAGGCCATCAGCTTCGTCGGCTCCACCCCCATCGCCAACTACATCTACGAAACCGGCGCCCACCACGGCAAGCGCGTGCAGGCCCTGGGCGGTGCCAAGAACCACATGGTGGTGATGCCCGACGCCGACCTGGACCAGGCGGTGGACGCGCTGATCGGCGCGGCCTACGGCTCGGCCGGCGAGCGCTGCATGGCCATCAGCGTGGCGGTGCTGGTGGGCGACGTGGCCGACAAGATCATGCCCAAGCTGATCGAGCGCACGAAGACGCTGAAGGTGCTCAACGGCACCAACCTCGCCGCCGAGATGGGCCCCATCGTGACCCGCGCCGCCTACGAGCGCATCACCGGCTACATCGACGCGGGTGCCATGCAGGGCGCCGACCTGCTGGTGGACGGCCGCCAGTTCGACGCGAAGCAAACCGGCGAAGGTTGTGAGGGTGGTTTCTGGATGGGCGGCACGCTGTTCGACCACGTGACGACCGACATGCGCATCTACAAGGAAGAGATCTTCGGCCCGGTGCTGTCCTGCGTGCGCGTGAAGGACTTTGGCGAAGCCGTGCAGCTGATCAACGACCACGAGTTCGGCAACGGCACCAGTTGCTTCACCCGCGACGGCAACGTGGCCCGCGAATTCGCACGGCGCATCCAGGTCGGCATGGTCGGCATCAACGTGCCGATCCCCGTGCCCATGGCCTGGCAGGGTTTCGGCGGCTGGAAGAAGAGCCTGTTCGGCGACATGCACGCCTACGGCGAAGAGGGCGTGCGGTTCTATACGAAGCAGAAGTCGATCATGCAGCGCTGGCCTGAGAGCATTGGCAAGGGCGCTGAGTTCGTGATGCCTACTGCGAAATAAGGTCCCCCTGCGCCCCCTGTGGCATCACCCACAGGGGGCGCCACTACCGGCCCGGCGGAGCCGGTTCCGCAGTGGCACGGGTTCAAGACACATCGGCCTCGTGGCATTTTTGCTGCGGGGCATTGTGTTTGGTTGCTTGTGTGGCGGTCGGAAGCTTGGTTCTGGGTTCAGCGCGAGGGACCCGTTTCGACGCATTGTTGTCTGTGACCGCTGCGGTCTGATGGGCAGCAACGCAGCGATAGCTGCCGGTGGGCACGGCCAGGCGTGCTCACGCTGATTGCCACGAAGCAGCTGGTCGGTGTAGCAACGGCGACGGGCCTGTATGGCTGCAGTACAAGGTACTTCGGTCGCTCACTGCAGAAGCTCGGATGGCGGGTACTCGTTTGCCGTTGTCGGCGATCGCCCCACTGTTCAAGGGTATGTACTGATGAATCTGATGTGTGAATCCGTTAACGTATGCGTCATCGGTTCCCAACTGGTCCGCCCGGAATGCGTGCTGGCGACCCGATCGGGTGCCCTGTACACCGCCGACTGGCGGGGTGGCGTCGCACAGGTCTTGCCTGACGGCACCGAGAACCTTTTCACAGGAACCATGCCCGACGGACTCACTGCCCGCCCCAACGGCATAGCCCTGATGGCTGATGGCAATTTCCTGATGGCGCAACTGGGCGAAACCGACGGCGGCGTTTATCGATTGACACGCGACGGACAAATCACCCCCTGGCTGAGGCAGGTCAACGGCATGGAACTGCCGCCCACCAACTACGTCGTTCAAGACGCTGCGGGACGCACATGGATCACGGTCAGCACGCGGCTCACGCCGCGAGCGGCTGCGTACCGCGGCGACGTGGCCGACGGTTTCATCGTCTGCGTGGATGCCAACGGTCACGCCAGCATCGTGGCGGAGGGGCTGGGCTACACGAACGAAGTGGCGGTTCATCCAAGCGGTCGTTGGCTTTATGTCAACGAGACCTTTGGCCGGCGGCTTTCTCGATTTGAACTGCGTGCCAACGGAGCGCTCGGCGCCCGCGAGACTGTGACGGAGTTCGGCCCTGGAACGTTCCCCGACGGACTGGCATTCGACGAAGAGGGCGCTGCCTGGATCGTGAGCATCGTGAGCAACCGCCTGATCCGGGTGGCGCCCGACGGCAGTCAGCGGATGCATCTGGAAGACAACGAGCCCGAGCACCTGAGCTGGGTGGAAGAAGCCTTTGTAAGCCACACCATGGGACGCCCCCATCTGGACGGCATCCGCAGCGAGCGTCTTCGCAACATCTCCAGCATCGCCTTTGCAGGCCCTGAACGCCGCACGGGCGTGCTCGGTTGCCTGTTGGGCAACCACCTCGAAACCCTTCCCATGCCTGTTGCAGGCGTGGCCCCATTTCACTGGAATTTTTCATGAGCCTGGCCAACCCTTCAAGCTCCCTGGTGGACACCGCCTACGAACAGATCCGCCGCCGAATCCTCGACAACGTCTGGCCGCCGGGCCACCGAGCGCTGGAGCAGGAGGTGGCGCTCGCGCTGGGCATGAGCCGCACACCGGTGCGTGAAGCGCTGGTGCGTCTGCAGAACGACGGACTGGTCGAGGTCGTGCCGCGTCACGGCATGCGCGTGCTGGCCGTTTCGCCCACCGACATGCGGGAGATCTACGAGATCCTGACGGCGCTCGAATGCATGGCCGCTGAAATCGTGGCCATTCGCAAGCCCAGCGACGAAGAACTCCAGCCGCTGATCCTGGCCACGGCAGACATGGACCATGCGTTGGCGAAGGACGACCTGGATGCCTGGGCGGCTGCCGATGAGCGCTTCCATGCCTCGCTGGTGGACCTGTGCGGCAACCGTCAGCTGGCGGCCACCGTCTGGAACTACTGGGACCGAGCGCACCGCGCCCGCATGTTCAGCCTGCGGCTGCGTCCCAAGCCAGTCAATTCCACCCGCGAGCACATGGAGCTGGTGGAACGTTTGCGTGCCGGAGATGCCGTCGGAGCGGCCCATGTCAACCGGCAACACCGTGAACGGGCCAGCCGGGAACTTCTGAAAATTTTTGAGCAATTCAAGCTCGCACAAATGTGAACTCTATACCCATGAAAGACATTTCAGTCGCAGTGCTTCCCGGTGACGGCATCGGCCCGGAGGTGATGCACAGTGCTCTGCAGGTGCTGGAGCGCGTCGGTCAGCGCATTCAACGCCGATTCGTGCCCCAGATGCACCCTGCGGGCGCGCAGCACTATGTGGACACGGGGGAGTCTCTGCCCAAGTCCACGCTCGCAGCGTGTCGAGCGGCCGATGCCATTCTGTTTGGTGCCATGGGCTTGCCCCACGTGCGCGGAAAGGACGGTACCGAGATCATTCCACAACTGGACATCCGATTCGCCCTCGATCTGTATGCCGGTGTGCGACCCGTTCGCACATGGCTTGGTCTTCCGGTGCCCCTGTCGGACCCACGCGCCACCGAGATTGATCTGGTCCTGATCCGCGAAAACACCGAGGGACTCTTCTACGCGAGAGGCCGCGGTGTCGTCGAGGCCGATGCCGCGTACGACACCCAGAAGATTAGCCGGGTGGGCACCACGCGAATCGTCGACTTCGCTTTCAAGCTGGCACAAGACAGGGCCCGAAAAGGCAAGCCAGGCAAAGTGACCAACGTCGACAAGGCCAATGTCTTTGCATCCATGGCTTTTTGGCGTCAGATCTTCGAAGAACGGGCGCTGAAGTTCCCAGACATCAAGACTGAAAACGCGTATGTGGACGCGATGGCGCTCAACCTGGTCCTCAAGCCCTGGCAATACGACGTGCTGGTGACCGAAAACATGTTCGGCGACATCCTGTCCGACCTGATCGCGTCGCTGGTGGGGGGCATGGGCATGGCCCCTTCGGGCGACATCGGCGACCACCATGGGCTGTTTCAGCCCGCGCACGGTACCGCGCCCGACATCGCCGGGCAGGGTATCGCGAATCCCACGGCCATGATTCTCTCGGCGGCCATGATGCTCGACTGGCTGTCCGTGCGGCAAGACGACGCGGCCCTGGCCGTTGGAGCACGGCTCATCGAGCAAGCGGTGCAGTCGGCGTTTGCCACCCATGCGGTGCGCCCGCGCGAGTTCGGGGGCCAGAGTGGAACCGCCGACATCACCCGTGCCGTGATGGAGCGACTGTGAACAAACGCATTGCTGTCGTCGGCGCTGGCTACTTTGCACAATTCCATGTGCAAGGCTGGCAGGCTGCGGGCGCAACGGTCGTGGCGATCTGCGATACCGATACGGCCAAAGCCCAGGCCATGTCCAATCGCTGGGGCATCGGACAGGTGTTTGGTGATGCACGGGCGATGATCGAAGCGGTCTCGCCTGACCTGGTGGATGTGGTCTTGCCGCCCGGTGCGCAGGCGCCCGTGGTGCGCGCCGCGCTGGTCCAAGGCATTTCAACGGTTTGCCAGAAGCCTTTTGGCGCAGACGTGGCCGAAGCGTTCGCCCTGACAGAAGAAGCGGAGCGCCAACAAACGCCTCTGGTGATCCACGAGAACTTCCGCTTCAGCCCCTGGTTCCGCGAATGCAAGCGGCTGATCGAAGCCGGTCACTTCGGGCGCCTCCATGGCATCACCTTCCGTCTGCGTACGGGAGACGGACAGGGACCGGATGCCTACCTGGAACGGCAGCCCTATTTCCAGAAGATGCCCCAGCTGCTGATCCGGGAAACCGGGGTCCATTACGTCGACACCTTCCGCTATCTGATGGGTGACGTGGTGGCCGTCACAGCCCGTTTGCGGCAGCTCAATCCGCACATCGCCGGAGAAGACGCCGGCTTGGTGATTTTCGAGTTTGCCGACGACCGGCAAGGCCTGTTCGATGGCAACCGCCTGAATGACCATCCGGCCGACAACCCCCGCACCACCATGGGCGAAATGTGGCTGGAAGGCGAGCGTGGCGTGATGCGCCTGGACGGCAACGCACGGCTCTGGTGGAAGCCCCACCACGGACCTGAAGCCGAGCACCCGTATCCGCCGGGTACGGAAGGGCCCTTCGGCGGTGCCTGCACCGCTTTGCAGGCCCACGTCCTGTCGCACCTGCAGCACGGCACTCCCCTCGAAAACGAGGCCCGAAGCTACCTCGATGTGTCGCGCATTCAAGAGGCCATCTATTTTTCTCACGCCAGCGGAAGCAGGGTTCCGCTGGCGACGTTTCACCCCACGACACCTGCAAACAACCTGGAGACATCATGAAAACATTCCGATTCGCCCTCATCGCCTCAGCCGCGTCTCTCAGCATCATGGCGGCCCAGGCACAGACGGTTCTCAAGTTCAGCCACACCGACCAGCAAGGCGGCGCGCGCCAGGCAGCGGCTCAGGTCTTTGCCAAGAAGGTGGAGGAACTGACACAAGGCCGGTACAAGGTTCAGGTGTTCTGCTGCAGCCAGTTGGGCAATGACCCCAAGAACATCGAACAACTGACCCTGGGTGGCATCGACTTCACGGTATCAGCCACCGGCAGCTACGCGCCGCAACTGCCGACGCTCAACCTGACGATGATGCCGTTCCTGGTCGACAACTACCAGCAAGGCTGGAAGCTCTACGACGAAAGCAAGTGGTTGAAGGAGCAGTTCGACAAGGCACCCGCCAAGGGCTTCCGGTTTCTCGCGACCTGGGAGGCTGGCTTTCGCAGCATGACCACCAAGGACCCGCTGAATTCGCCTGAGGATGCCAAAGGCAAGAAGCTGCGCACGTTCCCCAACGAAATGATGCGCTGGACGCTGGAAGCCATGGGTTTCAACATCCAGATCATGCCGCTGCCAGAGGTCTATCTCGCGATCCAGCAGGGCGCGGTCAGTGGTCAGGAGAACCCGATCGACACCATCTTCTCCAACAAGTTCTACGAAGTGGCGCCCAACGTCACACTGACCAACCACGTGTACAGCCCGATTCCGTTGGCCATCAGCGAGAAGACCTGGCAGAAGCTGTCGCCGGCCGATCAGAAGGCGGTGACGGAGGCCGCAAAGGCCGCTGGATCTTTCAGCCGGCAGTTCATCTCGGGCAACGACGCGAACCAGCTCAAGGAAATGAGCGCCAAGGGTGCCAAGGTCAACAGCAAGCCCAATGTGGCGGCCTTCCGCACGGCCGTTCAGCCGGTCTACGGAAAGGCACGTGAAAAGTTCGGTGCAGATGTCGACGCGTTCCTCAAGGACGCCGAGATGGTGCGCAACAGCGTCAAGTGAGGTCTGTCAGCATGAGTCTGCTACCCACAGGACCTGACGCACCCAAGCCTTTGCGCTGGCTGGGCGCCTTCGTCGACACCGCCATCGTCGTGCTGGGTGCAGCACTGGTGGTGGTGGTGTTCAGCAACGTGGTGCTGCACGCCTTTGACAAGGACATCGCACTGGTGGTGGTGGTGTTCAGCAACGTGGTGCTGCACGCCTTTGACAAGGACATCGCCTGGACCACCGAGTTTGGTGAACTGGTGATGGTGTGGACCACGTTCCTGGGGGTCGCGGCCGCCGTGCAACGCAATGCGCACATGGCGGTGTCCGAGCTGATCGACCTGGTGCCAGAACCCCGGCCGCGCTTGCTGGCCGATGGCCTGGTCCAGCTCGCGGTGGCGGGCCTGCTGTTTCTCCTGGTGTGGAAAGGCGGCGTGGCCGCTGGCGCAGGCTGGGGGAGTGAAATGACCGTCACCGGGTGGCCCCTGGCGGTTCAGTACCTGTCCTTGCCGGTTTCCTCTGCGATCGCGCTGGTCTTCGTGGTCTGGGACCTGTTCCAGATCGGCCGTGGCAAACCCCGACAACAACGTTATGCCCTCAGTGGCGTCAACACCGCCTGAAGAACGCTCCCCATGGTTTTGATATTCATCTTCCTCGTCTTCTTTGGTCTGGCGCTGGCGGGCTTGCCCGTCGTGTGGTCCATTCTGGGCACCACCGTGCTGACGATCTGGTCTTTTGACCTCAGTCATCCGCTCGAAACGATCTTCCTGACCTACATTGGCGGCGTCGAGCCCTTCATCCTCATTGCGGTTCCGCTGTTCATTGTGGCCGGGGAGCTGTTCTCGCGCGGTGGCGTGGGCGAACGCATCATCCGCTTCGCTCGAAGCTTGTTTGGCTCGCTGCCAGGTGGTCTGGGCATCGTGACGGTCGCGTCCTGCCTGCTGTTTGGCGGCGTGTCCGGATCGGCGATTGCCGGCGCCGCAGCGATCGGCACGGTGATGATCCCTGCGTTGACCCGGCAAGGCTATTCAGCGGCCTTCGCTTCGGCGCTGGTTGCTGCGGCTGGCACGCTGGCCATCATCATGCCGCCGTCGATTCCCTTGCTGGTGTTCGGCTACATCGCTGGCGTCTCGGTGCGCGACCTGTTTCTCTCGGGCATCGTGCCGGCCTTTCTCTTCGGCGCGGGGTTGATGCTGGTGTGTGTGTGGTACGGTCTCAAGACCGGTTGTGACCGCGGTGGTCAACGCGCCTCGGGTGCTGAAATCTGGACATCTTTCAGGGACGCATTTCCGGCACTGCTCATGCCAGCGATCATCCTTGGCGGGATCTGGAGCGGATTTTTCACGCCCACAGAGTCGGCTGTGGTGGCCGTGGTGTATGGGCTGCTAGTGGCGATGGTGTGGTACCGGTCGATCGGCTGGCGCGACCTGCCGAGCCTGCTGTACAGCGCCTTTCTGACCAGCGCGGTGGTCATGGCGGTGGTGGGAGCCACAGCGGCACTGGCCTGGGTCATCACGGTGGAACAGGTGCCCATGGTGATGACGGAATGGGTGCAGACCGTGGCCGACAACCACTGGACCTTCTTCCTGTTGATCAACATCTTCCTGCTGATCCTGGGCATCTTTCTGGAGCCGTTGCCAGCGCTGGTTTTGACCGCGCCGCTGTTTGTTCCCTTGGCGCTTGTGTACGGCATTGACCCGGTGCATCTGGGCCTGGTGATGACCTGCAATCTGGCCATTGGCCTGTACACGCCGCCAGTGGGGGGCACCCTGTTCGTGGCGGCCAAGATCGGTCAGGTGGGCATGGGCGCCATCTCCCGTGCGCTGATGCCTTTGTTCCTTGTGTCGGTCCTGGTGCTGGTGCTGATCACCTACGTGCCGGCGCTTCCGATGCTCCCGGTCTGGCTGCTCCGCTGAGCGCCGCCCTACCGCAAATCACCCACCACCATGTACACCGTCGTCGTTGAGTTTCACATCCGGCCCGCCCACGTTCAGGCCTTTCACCAAGCCATCGTTGAGAACGCACGCCTGTCGGTGAAACACGAAGCGGGCTGCCACCAATTCGATGTGTGCCGGGATCTGGCCGATCCTTCGCTGTTTCTCCTGTATGAGTTGTACGACGACGAGGCAGCGTTTCAGGTGCATCTGCGATCGGCCCACTTTCTGTCCATGAACGCGTTGACGACTCCGTGGGTCGACAGCAAAAAGGTCAGAACCATGACACGGGTGCAGCCTTGAGAGAAATGGCACAAAGATGAGCAAGCTGCTTCTGGGCGCCATCGCCGACGACTTCACTGGCGCCACCGATCTGGCCAACAACCTGGTGCGCGCCGGTATGCGCTGCGTGCAGACCATCGGCGTGCCCGGCGGCAGCGCTGTGGTGCAGGCCGACGCCATCGTGGTGGCGCTCAAGTCGCGCACCGTGCCAGCGGCCGAGGCCGTTGAACAGTCGCTGTCCGCGCTGCGTTGGCTCCAGGCGCAAGGCGCGCAGCAGATCTATTTCAAGTACTGCTCCACGTTCGACTCCACAGCCGAAGGCAACATTGGCCCGGTCACCGAAGCGCTGCTAGATGCCCTGCACGGCCCGGGTAAAGGTTTCACCATCGCCTGTCCGGCCTTCCCTGTGAACCTGCGCACGGTGTTCAAGGGTCACCTGTTCGTGGGTGACGTGCTGCTGTCCGACAGCGGTATGCGCAATCACCCGCTCACACCCATGGCCGACGCCAACTTGGTGCGCGTGATGCAGGCCCAGACGCGGCGCAAGGTCGGCCTGGTGACGCAGGACGTGGTGGCCGCCGGGCCACAGGCGATTCGAGAACGCTTTGCCACGCTACAGGCAGAGGGCGTGGGGGTGGCGGTGGTCGATGCGGTCGACAACAGCGACCTGATGCGCATCGGGCAGGCGTTGGCGGGCATGCCGTTGGTCACCGCTGGCTCGGGCATCGCCATCGGCCTGCCGCAGAACTGGTCGCAACTGAAGGCACGAACTGATAGCCTTCGGGCCGATGCACTGCCGCCCGCGCGGGGTTTTCAAGCCGTGGTCTCAGGCAGTTGCTCGGTAGCCACCAACGCGCAGGTGCTGCACTTCCAGAAGAGCGGCCGGCCCAGCCTGGCCATCGATCCCCTGGCCATTGCCGCAGGCGAAGACGTGGTCGACAAGGCACTGTCATGGGCCACACCGCTGTTGGTCACAGGACCTGTGCTGTTTTACGCCACCGCCGAACCAGCGGCTGTGCGCGCGGTTCAGGAACGCCTGGGTGTGGCCCGCGCAAGTGAGCTTGTGGAACACGCACTTTCGCACATCACCAGCGGCCTGGTGCAGCGCGGGGTGCGCCAGCTGTTGGTGGCCGGCGGCGAAACCTCGGGTGCGGTGGTGGAGGCCCTGGGCGTAGAGCGCATGGTTATCGGACCACAGATCGATCCTGGTGTGCCCTGGACCTCGGTCGACACACCGCTGTGCCCTGGCGAGCCGGTGCACATGGCGCTGAAATCGGGCAACTTCGGCAGCATCGACTTCTTCACCAAAGCCATTGCCCAGCTATCGTCTGCGCCATGACCGAAAGTGAATTGAGAGAAGAAATCTGCCGGGTTGGCGCGTCGCTGTTCGAGCGCGGCTATGTACATGCCACGGCGGGCAACATCAGCGTGCGCCTGCCTGAAGGCGGATACCTGATTACCCCTACCGACGCCTGCCTGGGCACTCTGGACCCGAGCCGCCTGGCGCGGGTGAACGCGGACGGCGTGCAGACGAACGGCGACCGTGCTTCCAAGACGCTGAACCTGCATCGGCGCATCTACGGCGCCGATCCGCAGGCGCATTGCATCATCCACACGCACTCCACCCACCTGGTGGCGGCTTCGCTCGGGCCAGGCCGGGCGTCCGAGGATCCGGCCTGCGACGATCTGCTGCCCCCCATCACGCCCTATTTCGTGATGAAGGTCGGCCATGTGCCGCTGATTCCCTACCACCGCCCGGGCGATCCGGCGGCGGGTGATCGGGTGGCGCAGCGCATCGCGGAAATGCAGCTTGCAGGTACACCGATCCGCGCCGTGATGCTGGCGCGGCTGGGGCCCAATGTGTGGCACCGATCGCCTGCTCAGGCCAGCGCCGTACTGGAAGAGCTGGAAGAAACCGCTCGCTTATGGCTGCTGACCAGTGCCGAGCCCTTGAACCCAAAGCAAATCGACGATCTGCGTCAACAGTTTGGCGCCACCTGGTGAGCAAGTCCTTGCGGTGGGCCTCGGTACAGAAGCCTCCGGACTGAGGACTCCAACACGTCCTAGACGTGAAGTGGTGACCTCAGGAATATGTGCTGACGAGCTGCGATCAACCGACCGGTTTGGTGCATTGAACAGCCTCTCGAAACGTGTTCAGCGAATGTCCGGTAAAGGCATCGCCGAACTGGTACATCGGCAGGCGCGACTGTCTGGACCCAGCCTTCACCCGACCCTGGTCTCAATGGATTGGACTGCAGCTCCTGGCCGACACGGGCCCGTCAAGTTGAATAGCCCCATCCTCACGGTCCAGTGAACGGGGGGATCGACCCCCGGCGCACTGCAAAAACCGGCGCGCCATGAGCCAGTTCGAATGTCGCCTCGTTCGCTGCGCGGCTCAAGACTTCACAGTGCCGAATCAACAGGAACGACGAGTCAGCACCCGGTGAACAGCCCAGCCTTATGGCGGGATTTCCGAGAAGGCAGCCGACAGGCTGTCGATGAGCGCGCGAACCCGCTTGGGCACCGAGCGGCCACCGGTGTAGAGGACTTGCAGCGATGTCGCGGGCGCCGCATAGGGCGCCAGCAGTTCCACCAGCCGCCCGGCGACCAGATCGTCTTTCACGTCCCATTGGGACTTGAGTGCAATGCCGTACCCCTGCACACACCAGTTTCGCACCAGGGCGCCGTCGTTGGCCACGCGGTTGCCGGACACCAGCTGGCTGGTGCGGCGCCCGGCCTCCACAAAATGCCATTCGCGGTCCAGGCCATGGCCAAACCGCATGATCAAACAGTTGTGGTGCAGCAGATCAATCGGGCGCTCGGGTGTGCCGCGTTGCGACAGGTAGGCGGGCGATGCGCAGACGATGCGCCGGTTGTCCCCCAGGCGCACGGCGTGCAGCGACGAGTCTTTGAGGTCGCCGTAGCGCACCGCCAGGTCCAGGCCCTGGCCCACGAGATCGACATAGCCGTCGCTGAGCACCAGTTCAACGCTGATGTCCGGATGCGTTTCGATGAGTTGGTCAACGACTTCTTTCACCCGCCCGCGCCCCAGATCGATCGGCGCACTGAGCCTGATGGGGCCCGAGATTCGTTCCACCCCCAGGCGGATGCGGGATTCGATGTCGCTCGCATCGCTCACCAGTTGCCGCGCTGCGGTCAGCAGCAGCCGGCCTTCGTCGGTGAGGCTGATCGCGCGCGTGGTGCGGGTGAGCAGGCGCGCCCCGTAGTGCGCTTCCAGCCCGGCCAGGCGTTCGGTCACCACGGCAGGCGACAGGCCCAGGTCGCGCCCGGCGGCGGCCAAGCCACCGCGCTCGACGATGCGCACAAAGAGATTCAGACCATCCATCAGGTTCATTATTCGGATTATCCAAATAAAGTTTGTTGTTCGAGGGTTCTAGTGGGCTTTGTTTCGAACAAATACAGTGCCAACACCGTTCCAATCCCTCACTTTTGCGCCAGACCATGAAAGCCGTTGCCCTCACCCACTATCTGCCCATCGACCACCCCAAGTCGTTCATCGATGTGGAGCTGCCTTTGCCCGAGCCGATGGGGCGCGACCTGCTGGTGGCGGTGCACGCCGTGGCGGTGAACCCGGTGGACACCAAGGTGCGCGCGCCCAAGCCCAAGGTGGAAACGACACCGCGCGTGCTGGGCTGGGACGCCAGCGGCGTGGTGCAGGCGGTGGGCCCGGACGTGACGCTGTTCAAGGCGGGCGACCCGGTGTACTACGCGGGCGACATCACCCGCTCGGGCTCCAACGCGCAATACCAGTTGGTGGACGAGCGCATCGTCGGCCACAAGCCGGCCAGCCTGTCGCACGCGGAAGCAGCGGCCCTGCCGCTGACCACCATCACCGCCTACGAAGCGTTTTTTGACCGCCTGCGCATCCGCCGTGATGGAGGCAACCAGGGCCAGAGCATTCTCATCATTGGCGCCAGCGGCGGCGTGGGCTCGATCGGCATCCAGCTGGCCAAGCGCGCCGGGCTGACGGTGATTGCCACCGCCTCGCGCCCCGAGACCATCGCCTGGGTGAAGGAGCTGGGCGCCAACCATGTGGTCAACCACCGCGAGCCACTGGTGGACCAGGTGCGGGCGCTCGGCATCCAGCATGTGCACCACGTCGCCATCTTCAACGACATGCGGCATTGGGCCGCCGCCGTGGAGCTGGTTCGCCCGCAAGGCGGCATCGTCAGCATCGACGACACCGACCTGCCCATGCCCATGGGCGGCATGAAGACCAAGGCCGCCAGCCTGCA
>JALOSH010000479.1 GCA_025458545.1 Hydrogenophaga sp. | reverse complement strand
CCGTGCAATAGCCCCACAAATTCCTCAAACACCGGCTTTCCCTCACTTCCCTGAACGGAGAAGCTGGGGTATGTTCCGCCTCAAGCGACCAAGCGGCCGATTCGTGGCCGTGCATGGCCGAACTGGAGGTGGCTGGATGAGCAAGCGCATGCTGCAGCCGCCGGGGTCACTGCCCCGTGCGGTGCCGGATCCGCGTGACGCCCGCGAGGGGCGGGGCCATGGCGCGGCTGAAGGACGCATGTTCGTGCCACATGGCCTGCGCCAGGCGCCCGTGCTGGATCTGATGTGCTCGCACTTCGTGCTGACGCTGGCGGCCCGCCAGGGGCCGCGCTTCAATGTTCGGCGCGACCTCAACACCCTGCTTTCGCTGGCTGGCCGGCACCTGGTGTGGCCGCACACCGTGCTGGCCCGGGTACGCGAGTTCCTGGGACGCCGCTGCAAGGACAACGACATCTGGGCCGGGCATGACCGTCTGTCGGTCGCGGCCTTCATGGAGCGATACGGCATCTGGCGCGGACCCTATGAAGAGGGGACGCTGTTCTTCTACCTTGACGAGTACGCCAAGGAGTCACCCAAGGACCTGCTGTCGGTGCTGGCCGTGACCGGCGACTGGCTCGGCCAGACCTTGAAGAAGCAGTCCACCCTGGTGGAGAAGAACATCGATGCGCTGGCTGGCCTCCTGCAGCTCAACCGCGCCGAGCGGGCGCTGCTGCTGTATGGAACGCTGGCCCGCTACCAGCGGGACCTGCGTTCCATCCTGGTCGAGTTCAAGGTCAACAACGCCCCCGAGGCCTATGCCGCCATTGCCGATGTGGCGGGTGTGAAGGCCAGCGAGGTCGGCGAAGCCTTGCGGGCCGGCTCGCGCCTGGAGCGCATCGGCATGGTGGAGAACCTGATCTCCGAGCACAACATCACCGACCTGGCCGACCTGATGAAGGTCAGCGAAAAACTGCCCCCGGTGCTCATGCGCGAATACCGCAGCCAGAGCGAGCTGATGGCGGTGCACCCGGCCGGCTGCGCGGTCGTCGCTGACCGAGGCGGACTTCACCTACGTCGGGGACGATGTGCGCCTGCTGTGCGGCCTGCTGCGCGAGGCCGTGGCTCGCAAGGAGCCGGGCGTCAACGTGCTGCTGTATGGCCCGCCGGGGACCGGCAAGACCGAGCTGGCCCGTGTGGTCGCCGCGGCCGCCGGGCTGGAGCTGTTCGAAGTGGAGTACGCAGACCGCGACGGCAACGCCCTGTCGGGTCGTGATCGCTACCGTTCATTGCAGATCGCGCAGGTGTTCCTCAAGGGCACGGCGCACTCGGCACTGCTGTTCGACGAAGTGGAGGATGTGTTTCCCCCCATCAGCAGCGAGGCCGCCCAGCTCATGGCGCGCGCCGAACACGCCAGCGCACCCCACAATGGCAGCGTCAGCGGCAAGGCCTGGGTCAACCAGATCCTCGAATCGAACGCGGTGCCCACGCTCTGGGTGACCAACCGCATCGAGCAGATCGATCCGGCCTTCCGGCGCCGCTTCGCCTACCACCTCGAACTCAAGAGCCCGCCGCCCGGTGCGCGCGAGCAGCTGGTGCGCCGCACCCTGGAGGGTGCAGCGGTGTCCGAGGCCCTGGTGGCCCGCCTGACGTCCCGCAAAGGCCTGACGCCGGCGCAGATCCGCACCGCGCTGCGGTTTGCCCAGCTGGCCGTGGTACCGCCCAAGGGGGCGGGCCGGCGCAAGGCGTCGCCCCAGCCCCTGTTGCTGGACGAACTGATCGAGCGCCAGCTGGCGCATGCCGACCATGCGCTGGGTCGCCAGCCCGATGCGGCCACCCGGCCCACGCCCACCACCTACAGCCTGGAGATGCTCAACGTCAGCACGCGCTACGAGGTGCCGCGCATCATCGCCGCGCTCAAGGCGCGTGGACATGGGACCTTGTGTTTCCACGGCGCGCCCGGCACCGGCAAGACCGCGCTGGCCGAACACATCGCGCGCGAACTGGCCCGCCCGCTCATGATCCGGCGGGCCAGCGACCTGGTGAGCAAGTTCGTCGGAGAGACCGAGCAGCAGATGGCGGCCATGTTCCGCGAGGCCGAGGCCGAGAAGGCGGTGCTGCTGCTGGACGAGGCCGACAGCTTCCTGCAGGACCGGCGCCATGCCCAGCGCACCTACGAGGTCACCGAGGTCAACGAGATGCTGCAAGGCATGGAGCGCTTCGCCGGCATCTTCATCTGCACCACCAACCTCATGGACAGCATTGACCAGGCGGCCTTGCGGCGCTTCACCTTCAAGATCCAGTTTCGCCCGCTGACGCGCGAACAGCGCGAGCGCATGTTCGTGGTCGAAGCGCTGGGCGGTGACGCCTCGATCCTGACCGATGAGCTGCGTGTCAGGCTGGCTGCGATGGATCAGTTGTGTCCGGGCGACTTCAGGAGTTCATGGCCCAGCTGGAGGCCGAGCACCGCATCAAGCCGGAGGTGCGCGAGGCGCGCTCGATCGGCTTTCACTGAGCCACGACCGCGGGCTCAGTCCGCGCCGGATGCGAACCGCTGTGCCAGCCGGGCAAACCGCGGCAGCACCGACGCGGCTTCGGGTGTCTTCTTCAGTCCGGCGCTGATCCGTTCCGTGTCGCGGCCCTCGCGGGCCAGCGCCGGCCCCAGGCCATCCAGGTAGGCGCGCAAGGCTTCGTCCGAGAACTCCGGGTGGAACTGGACGCCCCAGGCACGCGGGCCGATGCGAAAGGCGTGGTGGGCTTCGTGGGCGCTGCGGGCCAGCGGCACGGCGCCCTCCGGCAGTCGCCGCACCGATTGCCAGTGCACCGACTGGGCATCGAAGCGTTCGGGCAGACTCCCCAGCAGGGGATCGTCCGCACTCGCGGCCTGCCGCTCGACCTCCACGGTCCCGATCTCCACGCCATCGGGGTGGTGCGCCACCTCGCCACCCAGGGCATGGGCCAGCAGCTGGTGTCCGTAG
>JALOSH010000129.1 GCA_025458545.1 Hydrogenophaga sp. | reverse complement strand
CAGCTCCTTCATGATTTCTTCGGCGCCACCGCCGATCATCATGACCTTCACCTCACGGTAAATGCGTTCGCTGGCGGTGCCCCGCATGTAGCCCATGCCCCCCAGGATCTGCACTGCCGCATCGGCACAGTACTGCATGGTCTGGGTGGCGTGGTTTTTCAGCAGACAAACGTGTGCCACCCAGTCCGACCCAGTGTCGCCCGCGTCGACCCGCGCGGTGACCGAATCGACCCAGGCCTGCGTGCTTTCGATGCGCATGCGCATGTCCATCAACCGGTGACGGATGACCTGCCGCTCGACCAGCGCGGTGCCAAAGGTCTGGCGCTGGCGTGCCCAGTCCAGCGCCTCGTCGTAACAGGCCTGGGCAAAACCCAGCGCCATGGCCGACATGGCCAGGCGCTCGCCATTGAAATTGGTCATGATCATGCGGAACCCGGCACCCTCCTCGCCCAGGCGGTAACGGACCGGTACACGCACACCGTCAAATCGCAGATGGGCGGTATCCGAACAATGCCAGCCCATCTTCTGCAAGGCGATGCGCGAGATGCCGGGCCGGTCCATGGGCACCACGATCATGCTCACCCCCCCAGGACCTTTGCTGTGCGTGTCGGTGCGAACCGCCAGCGTCACCCAGTCGGCGCGCACACCCGAGGTGATGAACACCTTCTCGCCGTCGATGACGTAGTCGTCGCCCTCGCGACGCGCGGTGGTGCGCAGGGCCGCCACGTCGGAGCCACCACCGGGCTCGGTGATGCCCAGCGCCGCGATGCGCTCGCCACGCAGCACCGGCGGAATCACTTCGGCCTGCAGATCGGAAGTCCCATGGGCCAGCAGCGGCGGCAACCCGATGTTGAGGGAAAACAGGCTGGCCATGAGCCCGCCGCTGGTGCCATGGCGCGCCAGGGTCTGTGAAAAGGCATTGCGCACCCGCCAGCTGGCGGGGGTACCGCCCAGGCGCTCCGGATAGCCCAGTCCCAGCAGACCCAGCTGCGCGGCCTCCCGGTACAGCCCACGCGGGATCTCTCCGGCGGCCTCCCATGCGTCCAGGTTCGGCCGAATGCGTTCGGTTGCAAAACGGCGCACCGTGTCCAGCAGGGCCTGCAGTTCGGCTTCGTCCAGTCGGTTGGTGTCGGCGGGGTTCATATCGTCTCCGGTTCGAACACCAGCAATACCTGACCGGGCGCCACCTGCTGGCCGGGTGCCACCGGCACCGCCGCCACCAAGCCATCGCGGGGCGCCGTGATCTGGTGCTCAATCTTCATGCTCTCGATGGTCAGCAGGGTCTGGCCCCGCGTCACCCGGGCGCCCGCCTGGGCCACCAGCGCCACCAGCTTGCCGTTGAAGGGCGCCCGCAATTCGTTGGTGCTGGCGCCGCCACCGGCCCCTTCGGGAGCCACCAGGCTCAGATCAACCAGTTCAACCACCTCCGTGCCCCAGCGCACCGCGAAGGCCGGTGGATCTGCGCCCTCGATGGGCACCACGGTGCAGGGCCGGCTCACGCCATCCAGCACCAGCGTACCGGCGGCGATCACCACCCCGTACCGCGCATCGCCCACCTGCACCGACACGCGTCCACCGCCTTCTTCGCGCAGTGCCAGATCGAAGACCTGCTTGCCTGCGCGCCACCGCTGCGCCCGCGCAAAGGGAGAAGACAGGACCGCACAGGGGGTGCTTCCGCGGTAGCTGGCCGCCACGGCGGCCGCGATCCGGGTCTGGTCCGTAGGAGCTAGGGACTCCCGCAGGGCATCACCGTGCTCGGCCAGAAAGGGAATGCCCGCATCACCGGCGCGGAACACCGGGTGACGCAGGCAGGCCGACAGAAAGGCCCGGTTGCTCGGCAGGCCGAGCAGCACCGTGTCGTCCAGCGCCTGGGCCAGCCGGTCCAGCGCCAGGCCGCGGTTCGGCGCATGGACGATCAGCTTGCCCAGCATGGCGTCGTAATGGGGCGTGACCACAGAGCCGCTTTCCAGCGCGTGGTCGAAGCGCAACCCTTCCGACAGGGGCGGCTCCTGGAACCGATGCACCTTGCCCGCGTGCGGCGTGAAGTGCTCGTCTTCGGCGCACAGCCGGACCTCGATGGCGTGGCCCTGTAGCCGGACGTCTTCCTGCTTCAGCGGCAACGGTTCACCCCTGGCCACCCGGATCTGCCACTCCACCAGATCCAGTCCCGTCAACATTTCGGTCACCGGATGCTCAACCTGCAGCCGCGTGTTCATCTCCATAAGGTAGAAACTGGCCCCCACGCTCCGCCGCTGCGCGGGTCGCTGCCCCCCAGGGGGGTGCGTTTCGCCTTGGGACGGCCCGGCGGCGAAACCTTCTCCGTCGTCTGTCACCCCTTCATCCAGCAAGAACTCCACCGTGCCGGCCCCGACGTAGCCTGCGCCCTGCGCCAGGGCGACGGCGCAGCGGCCCAGTTCGGCGCGCAACTCCGGCGTGACGACCGGGCTGGGGGCCTCTTCGATGATCTTCTGGTGGCGGCGCTGCACCGAGCAGTCACGCTCGCCGAGGTGGACGACATGCCCAAGGGTGTCTGCAAACACCTGCACCTCGACATGCCGGGGGCGCAGCAGGGCGCGCTCGATCAGCAGGTCGGCGCTACCGAAACTGGCCAGGGCTTCCGATCGGGCGCTGTGCAGCGCGGCAGGCAACCGGTCGGCGTCGTGCACCAGCCGCATGCCGCGACCACCACCACCGGCCACCGCCTTGACCATCACCGGAAAACCGATGCGCGCGGCTTCGGCCAGAAAGGTGGCGTCGCGCTGGTCCTCCCCGAAATAGCCCGGCAGCACCGGCACTCCTTGCCGCAGGGCCACGGCCTTGGCCGCCGACTTGCTGCCCAGGGCGCGGATGGCCACGGGCGGTGGCCCGACCCAGACCAGACCGGCGTCGATCACCGCCTGGGCGAAGTCGGCGTTTTCGCTGAGAAAGCCGTAGCCCGGGTGCACCGCATCGGCGCCACTGTTTCGAGCCGCATCGATCAGCTTGTCGATGCGCAGGTAACTCTCGGCCGAGCTGTACCCACCCAGGGGCACGACCGCATCGGCCTCGTGCACATGCAGCGCGTGGCGGTCGGGTTCGGAACAGACCGCCACCGTGGCGATACCCATGCGCCGCGCCGTGCGGATCACGCGCCTGGCGATCTCGCCGCGATTGGCGATCAGCAGACGCTTCATTGCTTCTCCCCGCCGAACCAGCGGGCCGGTCGACGACCGGCAAAGGCAGCAAGCCCTTCCGCCGCTTCCTGTCCACGCAGGGCGCCGGCAAACGCCAGCGCCGCCTCGTCACGCAGGTCGGGCATCTTCGAGCGCAGCCGACCCAGCAGCTGCTTGGTCGCCATCACGGCGCCCGGCGCCGCACGGCGCAGGCGTTGCAGGCTGTCGGCCAGGGCATCCTCCAGCTCGCCATCGGCCACCAGATCATCGACCAGCCCGGCCTGCAGCGCCGCCTCGGCATGCAGGCTGCGCCCTTGCAGCAGGCACCGACGGGCCACCGCGTCGCCCAGGCGGGCCCAGACAAAGGGCGCGATCTGCGCCGGCGGCAGGCCCAGCGTGACCTCCGGGGTGGCGAACGCCGAGCGGCGGGTGGCGATCACATGGTCGGCGCAGCACACCAGGCCAAAGCCTCCGCCCATGGCGGCCCCATCCACCGCGCAGACCAGCAGCTGGGGCAGATCGCACAGCGCGTGCAGCACGTCACCGAAGGCCCGGTTGGCCGCAATCAGCGGATCGTCTTCGCCGGGCGCCAGCGGCTTTCCGATGGCGCTGCTGAAGTGGCCCAGGCTGCCACCGGCACAGAAGGCTCCGGCGGCACCGGTCAGGACCACGATGCGCAGCGACGGATCCGCCCTGGCCCGCAGGCAGGCCTCGAACAGGTCGACCACCATGCTGTCGGACAAGGCATTGCGCGTGGCCGGGTCGTTGAGCGTCCAGCGTTCCACATCACCCTGCCGCACCACCAGAAAGCTGCTCATGTCGCGCTCCTTCAGTGCACCGGGCGTTTGGCGATGCCCATGATCTTCGTGAGGATGCCGAGCATGACTTCATCCGCACCGCCGCCGATGGACGCCAGACGCCCGTCGCGGTACATGCGCGAGACCTTGTTGTCCCAGGTGAAGCCCATGCCACCCCAGAACTGCAGGCAGGTGTCGGGTACCAGTCGGTTCAGGCGACCGGCCTTGAGTTTGGCCATGGTCGCCCACTCGGTCACGTCCTCGCCGGCCACGTAGTGCTCGCACGACTGGTAGGTCAGCGCACGCAGGCTTTCGACCTCGGTCTTGAGCTCGGCCAGCTTGAACTGCACCCACTGCTGATCGGCCAGCGAGGCTCCGAACAGCTTGCGCTCCTGCGCGTACTCCACCGTCCACTGGATGCAATTGCTCAGGCTCTGGATGCAGCTGGCCGCCGCCCACAGGCGCTCCTCCTGGAACTGCTGCATCTGGTAGATGAAGCCCGCGCCTTCCTGTCCGATGCGGTAGCGTTGCGGCACACGCACCTCGTCGAAGAAGAGCAGACCGGTGTCGCTGCAATTCATGCCAATCTTCCTGATCTTCTGCCCGACCTCGAAACCCTTGACGGTCTTGCCGTTCTCGCGCAGCGGCACCATGACCAGACTCTTGTTCTTGTGCGCCGGTCCCTCGCCGGTGTTGACCAGCATGCACATCCAGTCGGCCTGCAGGCTGTTGGTGATCCACATCTTCTGGCCACTGATGACGTAATCGTCGCCGTCCTTGCGGGCGTAGGTCTTGATGCCAGCCACGTCGCTGCCGGCGCCCGGTTCGCTCACACCGATGCAGCCGACCATGTCGCCGGCGATGGCCGGTGCCAGGAACTGCGCGCGCAGTTCGTCGCTGCCAAAACGGGCCAGGGCCGGTGTGGCCATGTCGGTCTGAACCCCGATGGCCATAGGCACGCCGCCGCAGTGGATGTGGCCCAACGTCTCGGCCATGGCCACGCTGTACGAATAGTCCAGTCCCATGCCACCGTAGGCCTCGGGCTTGGTCAAGCCCAGCAGGCCGAGCTTGCCGAGGCCTTTGAACACCTCGTGCGCCGGGAACATTTCGGCCGCCTCCCATTCGTCCACGTGCGGGTTGATCTGCTCGTCGATGAAACGTTTGAGCGTCTTCTGGATCTCGCGGTGTTCGTGGGTGAATTGCATGGGGCTTGTCTCCTGGGGTGAGGTACGGTGTTCAGAAAAGATCGAAGTGACCGATGGTGTGCGCCTGGCCATTGAGGGCCAGCTCCACCCGGTGCCGGCCTGGGTGATGGGTGCGTGTGGTCATCTGGCGCAGCGACAAGGTCTTGCGCAGATCGGCATGCGCGCCGGGCGCCAGCGTCAGCTCCTGGCCCTTGAACACCTTGGGGCTGCAGCTGCCGTCGGCCTTGACGTAGTGCACGCGCCAGTCCGCCAGGACCGATGCGACGCTGGCGGTCGGGTTGTGCAGTTCGCAGCGGACCTCGACCTGCTCGCCCATGCGCACGTGTGCGGGCTGCACCCGTGGCCGGGTCACCTTGATCACCGACGGCCTGCCATGCCCGAACAGCGCCAGCGCCCGCGGGTCGCCGCGCTTGATGGCCGTTCGCAGGGCATGGCGCACCAGGGGTTCACGGGTGCGCGGCACGGAAGCGCCGTCCAGCCATTCCCGGGCCAGCGTCAGCAGGCGCTCGGGGTGGCTTTTCACCAGGTCGTTGAGGTGGTTGGCCACCGAGCGGCGCACATAGGACGACGGGTCATCGCGCAGCCGTGTCAGCAGGGCCAGCACCGCTTCGGGATCATCGTCAAACACCCGCAGCCGGGGTGCCCAGGGCAGACGCGGACGGGTCGATTCGCTGACCGCGCGGCGCACGTGGGCGCTGCTGTCGGCGCTCCATGCCACCAGATGTTCCAGCGTGGCCCGGGTGTGACGCTGCAGGTAGGGGCGCAGGCTGAACTCGGCCGTGAAACGCTGCGTCAGGGCATGCTGGGCGACCATGGCTTCAGGGACATGGTCCAGACCCCGCGAGGCGATGAACAGGCTGTGCGGCAGGTAGAAAAAGCTGCTGGGCACATCGTCGCTGGCGACCGGTTCGCCTTTGGCATCCAGCCCCAACGGCTGGCCCATGGACGCCACCAGGAGCGCGGCCGCATCGGGGAAGTGCTGCGGCAGGTGCTCCTCCAGCAGCGCGGCCAGTCGCCGGCCGCGGTCCATCAGGCCCAGTTCATCAAAGTCCCCGCCAGCCGACCGGGCAAAGGTCTGTGGTCGGACTTGGGCGCCCGCCCGGGCCAGCTGCTCGCCCAGCAGGCGCGGCGCTTCGGCCGG
>JALOSH010000128.1 GCA_025458545.1 Hydrogenophaga sp. | reverse complement strand
AGGATGTAGTTGTGCTCGTCCAGCACGCCATCCTGGCCGTGGCTGGTGTAGGGGTCCAGCGCCACGTCGGTCATCACGCCCAGGCCGGGAAACTCCTTCTTGAGTGCCCGCACCACGCGCGGCACCAGGCCGTCGGCGTTCATCGCTTCCTGTCCGTCCGGCGTCTTGAGCGACTGGTCGATCACCGGGAACAGCGCCATGTAGGGAATGCCCAGCTTCACGCAGTCTTCGGCCACGGGCAGCAGCAGGTCCAGGCTCAAGCGCTCCACGCCGGGCATGGAGCCCACGGCCTCACGCCGTTGGGTGCCGTCCAGCACGAACACCGGGTAAATGAAGTCGGCCGGGCTGAGCCGGTGTTCGCGCACCAGATCGCGGGTGAAAGCATCGCGGCGCAGGCGACGCGGGCGGGAGAGGGGGTAAGGGGCGGGCGTTTGCATGGCCTATTGTGGCAAAACCAAGGCGCTGTCGGCGTTTCGGCGCGGCGCACGCCGCCGCGCAGACCCCTGTGGATGGGCCGCCCTTCCGGGAACACGCGGGTTTGCCGATTGAAAATCGGGGGACTTTGTGTTGAACTCCACGGTCAGAAGAAAATACTCGCTCCGGCCTGTCAGCCTGTGCAGGACGGAGGTGCTATTTTCAAGAATCTCCCCTCAGATCGCCTGGCTCACCGGTGACCCGCTGAACAGCGGAGCAAGCAGTGCAGACAGCGACCATGCCCTGGGGCTTCGTTTTCCCATCAAAGTCGTTTCATGCCGCAAATCAAGAAAAGCAACGCGCAGCCCGCAGCGGCTGCCAAACCGGGAGGAGCCACAGAGACCGACGCCTGGTCGTTGGACAACCAGTGGCCGACCCTCATCGCTGGCTTGGCAGACCAGATCACCGAAGGCGTGAGTGCGCTGCAGCACCAGATCGATCTGTTGCTCACCCGGGGCCGCATCAGCAAGCTGGAACACCGCGCCCTGAGCATTCCCTCCGAGCGTATCAAGATGTCTGGGCTCAGCGCTCAGCAGATCAACCGCTTTTACAGCGGCCGTATTCGACAGTCGCACGAAAAAGTCGACATGGCTCAACTGGTCGAAGGGGTTCTGCAGGAGCGCAAGCAGGAGCTGGGCATTCTCGGCATTGCCCTGCGGCGCAAGCTCAAGCCGGTTGAGGTTCTGATCGACCCGACGGTGGCGCACACCTTGGTCAACGCGGTGCTGGACTGGGGCTTGCCGTTTGGCAACCGGGTCGATGTGCGCATGGACCTGAATGCCTGGCCGCAACACGCTCGATTCCTCATGCGGGTGTCCAACGACGGCGTGCCGCCGTCCAGCGCGGTGTCGGCCGACAGCCTGAGCTGGATGCTGATTCGGCAAATCGCACTGGCGGCTGGCGGTATCGAAATCGAACGCGCGATCGACGACGAAGGCGTCAGTTTCACGGCCATGTTCACCCGCACCGTGCAGGCGGTGGATGGCATTTCTGCGGTGGACCTGTCGGACGAGCAATCGTCCATGTTCAAGTCGTTGTCAGGCACTTATGTGCTCACCATCTCGCCCAGCCTGCAGATTCGGGCCGATGTGCGCGACGCACTGCGCGAGATCGGCATCATGTCCGACAGCGTGGTCGACTTCAACCAGGCGCGCGAAGCGATCAAGAGCCGCATGCCCAACCTGATCATCGTGGACGCGGAAATCAAGGACGATGCCTTCGAATCGTTCCGCCGCGATCTCCTGCGCGAGGTGTTCGAATTCCCGTTCGTCGAGATTTCGCCCGACGACAGTTCGTTCGACATGTCCGGTTTTGGCGAGTTTTCCATGGCCAAGGTGGGCCGAGGCAACATCCGTGAAGCGCTCGGCACGGCGGTGATGTTCGAGCTGGCGAAGATGATGTAAGCCTTAAGTTTTCCTAGAGCTTCTAATCTTTTCGTGTTTTCCAGACCCTGTCAGATCTGACAGGGTCTGGCTTGAAAAAGCCAACTTTTTTGCTGTAACATGGTCCCCGGGGCTCCGAAAGGTGCCTCCCCGCTTTTCCTCCCTGAGCGGGTGCCTTAGTGTGTGACAGCAAAAAGGCTTCCCAACCCGGCCCCATGGGCCGGGTTTTTTTTGCCCGCCCGTTTCTTGCCCGCAGTCGGCCTGGGCCGAATCCGACGGGACTACACTGCGCCCATGCTCTGGGTCAAATCCTTCCACATCGTCTTCATCGCCAGCTGGTTTGCCGGCTTGTTCTACCTGCCGCGCATCTATGTGAACCTGGCCATGGTGCCGCCGGAGAGTGTGGCTGAACGCGAACGTCTGTTGCTCATGGCGGGCAAGCTGTTTCGCTTCATGACGGTGCTCGCGGTGCCCGCTTTGGGGCTGGGCTTGTGGCTTTGGCTGTACTACGGGATTGGTCTTGGTGCGGGCCATGGCTGGATGCATGCCAAGCTGTTCTTCGTGGTTCTGCTGCTGGCTTATCACCACGCCTGCTGGCTGATGCTGCGCAACTTCCGGGCCGGTCAGAACCGGCGCAACCACGTCTGGTACCGCTGGTTCAACGAAGCACCCGTGATCATGATGGTGGTGGTGGTCGTGCTGGTCGTGGTCAAGCCTTTCTGAGGCGGGGTCGGCGGCCGTGAATCCGCGTTCTTCGGCCTGGACCCTGGCCCTGATGTTTGCCGTGCTGGTGGTGTACGCCAGCCTGTACCCCTTTGAGGGTTGGCGCATGCAAGGGGTGCTGCCATTCGCCTTTTTGCAGGCGCCGTGGCCCCGTTACTGGACCGGGTTTGACGTCCTGTCCAACCTCATCGGCTACGCCCCGCTGGGCTTTTTGTTGGCGCTGGCCATGTTGCGCGGTGGCTGGGGCGGCTGGTCCTGGTGGTGGGCCATCGGCCTGGCATCGGTGCTCTCGCTACTGCTGGAAGCGCTGCAGAACTTCTTGCCGATGCGGGTGCCCTCCAATGTGGACCTGGGGCTGAATGTCGCGGGTGCGGTGCTCGGTGCCAGCACCGCCTGGGTGCTTCAGCAGATGGGCGCTCTGCGCCGTTGGGGTCAGTTCCGCGCCGAGTGGTTTGATCACCGGGCGCACGGTGGGCTGGTGCTGCTCGCGCTGTGGCCGTTCGCGCTTCTGTACCCGGTTTCCGTGCCGTTCGGTCTGGGGCAGGTCTGGGAGCGGCTGGAGGATGGTTTGTCGCGGCTGCTGGCCGAGACGCCGTTTTTGTCCTGGCTGCCGCTGCGCGCCGAAACCTTGTTGCCGCTCAGCCCCCTGGCCGAGGCCTTCTGTGTCTCGCTCGGTTTGTTGGCGCCGCTGCTCATGGGCTATGCCGATATGCGCTCGTGGGGGCGCCGAGCGGTGTTTTTGATCCTGCTCTTTGGTTGCGCGGTCGGTGCCGCCGGGCTGTCGGCGGCGCTGACCTATGGTCCGGAGCACGCCTGGTCCTGGATCAGCCCACCCACCGGGGTCGGCATGGGCCTGGCGCTGCTGGCCGGGCTCGCTTTGCTGGCTTTGCCCGCACGCCTGTGCCATGTCGCCATGTTGCTCTGCCTGGCCGTGTCGCTCAGCCTGCTCAACCGGGTGCCTGTCAGCCCGTACTTTGCCCAGTCGCTGCAAGTGTGGGAGCAGGGGCGCTTCATCCGGTTTCATGGCCTGTCGCAGTGGCTGGGCTGGCTGTGGCCTTTTGCAGCCCTGCTGTTTGGTGCGCGTGCGGTGGTTCGTGCGTCTTCGGCGCGCGGCGGGGCCGACTAAAATCGCCCGATGAGTGAAAACAAGTCTTATTACGAGCGGCACATTTTCTTCTGCCTTAACCAGCGCGAAGGCGGTGAGGCCTGTTGTGCCCAGCACCAGGCGCAAGCGGGATTCGATCGCTGCAAATCCCAGGCCAAAGCGCTGGGTCTGCTCGGGCCGGGCAAGGTGCGGGTCAACAAGGCCGGTTGCCTGGACCGTTGCGCGGGCGGGCCGGTGGCCGTGGTGTACCCCGAGGCCACCTGGTACAGCTTTGTCGATGCCAGCGACATCGACGAAATCGTGGCATCGCATCTGCGCGACGGCGTGGTCGTGCAGCGCCTGCTGACCCCGCCCGACGTCGGCCGCTGAGTGCGCTGCCACCCACGGCCACGCTGCGTGGTCATGCCCGGGATGCCCAGATGAATGCCCAGACCGAACTTCTCCTGCAGGACGGACCCGCTGGCCAGATCGAGCTGGCGATCGACCGCCCGGAGGTAGCGCCGCAGGGCGTGGCGGTGCTGGCGCATCCACATCCTTTGCACGGCGGCACCATGACCAACAAGGTGGTGCAGACGCTGGCGCGCGCCTGCGTGCTGTCGGGCTGGACGGCGGTGCGTTTCAACTTCCGTGGTGTGGGCCGCAGCGCTGGCGCCTACGACGAAGGCCGGGGTGAGTTGGACGACTTGCTGGCCGTGGTGGCTGGGCAAGCAGCACAAGGCCCCTTGTGTCTGGCCGGTTTTTCCTTTGGTGCCTTTGTCACCAGCCATGCCGCAGCCCGGCTGCACGCCGAACGCGATGTGCGACACCTGGTGCTGGTGGGCACGGCGGCGAGCCGTTTCGAGGTGGCGCCCGTGCCCGCGGAACTCCACGCGCGCACGCTGGTCATCCATGGCGAGAAGGACGACACCGTGCCGCTCGCCTCTGTGCTGGATTGGGCGCGCCCCCAGGTCCTGCCGGTGTTGGTGGTCCCCGGAGGCGGTCACTTCTTTCACGGCCAGTTGCCGCTGTTGCGGGATCTGGTGCTGCGCCACCTGCGCGCTTGAGCGCGTCGTGGTTTTTTCATCCTCTAGAGTCGGGTTACGGATGCTGTTGCGACCTTGGTTTTTCCGCGTGATCTGTGTGTGGGCCGCTGTGGCGGCTTTCTCGGCATCGGCCCAGGTGCCGCAGCCGCCTGAAGTGGCGGCTCGCGCCTATGTGCTGCTCGACATGACGTCGGGGCAGGTGTTGGCCTCGAAGGATGCCGACACCCCGGTGGAGCCCGCTTCGCTCACCAAGCTCATGACCGCCTACCTGGTGTTTGACGCCCTGAAGACCGGCAAGATCAGCCTGACACAAACCTTCCCCGTGAGCGAGCGCGCCTGGAAGATGCCGGGCTCTCGCATGTTCATCGATCCCAAGATGCAGGTGCCGGTGGAGGATCTGGTCAAGGGCATGATCGTGCAGTCCGGCAACGATGCCACCGTGGCGCTGGCCGAGGGCGTGGCGGGCTCGGTGGAGCGTTTCGTGCAGATGATGAACGAGCAGGCCAAAGCGCTCGGCATGGCCAGCAGCAACTTCAGAAATCCCGAGGGTCTGACGGTGGCCGGTCACAGCACCACCGCACGCGATCTGGCCACCCTGGCCACCCGCCTGATGCGCGACTTCCCGGAGTATGTGCATTACTACGCCATCCAGCGCTACCGCTACCCCGGAACGCCCGCCGCCAACGATGCGAACCGAAACCTGCTGCTGTTTCGCGATCCCAGCGTGGACGGCCTGAAAACCGGGCACACCAACGCGGCGGGCTACTGCCTGGTGGCCACCGCGCGCCGACCGGTGCCGTCACTGGGTGCCGGAGCGCAGGGTCAGCGCCGCCTGCTCAGTGTACTGCTGGGCGCGGCGAGCGAAAACGCGCGGGCCGCCGAAAGCCAGAAACTGCTGAACTGGGGCTACACCGCCTTTGACGCCGTTCGCCTGATGCCCGCCGGACAGCCGGTGGCCACGCCGCGGGTCTGGAAAGGCAAGGCCCCGGTGGTCAAGTTGGGCCGACCCGAGGGTGTGGTGGTGGCGGTGCCAGCCGGAGAAGGCGGCCGCCTCAAGACCGAAATAGCCCGCCCCGAGCCGCTCGTGGCCCCTCTGCTGCGTGGCCAGTCCGTGGGCACGTTGCGTGTGACCACCGCGGCGGGTGCGCCGGTGGCCGAGATCCCGCTCACCGTGCTGGAAACGGTGGAGGAGAGCGGGGTGTTCGGACGCGCCTGGGACGCGCTGCGCCTCTGGATTCAGTGAGCGCCGGGGCTCGCCCGCTGAAGGTCAAGCCCGGTGCTGGCCGGGCGCCGATGGCCGCCGTGGCACTCCTGGGTTGGTGAAAACGTGGGTCCATGATATATTCGAAGGCTCTTCGGAAATTCCCGAGGAGTCTTCGACTTCGCTTTTCAAACGTTTAGGGACGTTTCTTTCATGCCAACCATCAATCAACTCGTGCGCCACGGCCGGGAGGTCGAAAAGACCAAATCCAAGAGCCCGGCCATGGAAAACTCGCCACAGCGTCGTGGCGTGTGCACCCGCGTGTACACCACGACCCCCAAGAAGCCCAACTCCGCTCTGCGTAAAGTCGCCAAAGTGCGCCTGACCAACGGTTTT
>JALOSH010000127.1 GCA_025458545.1 Hydrogenophaga sp. | reverse complement strand
GCCCAGTGCACCGCCCAGTCTGTTGCGCCCGGGAGGCCCTGCAGGCCTGTTTCACCGGCTCAGGCCCAGCACATCGGCCATGTCGTACAGACCGCTGGAACGGCCCGCGAGGAAACGCACCGCGCGCAGGCTGCCCTGGGCGTAGGTGGCGCGGCTGCTGGACTTGTGTGATATCTCGATGCGCTCGCCGGTACCGGCAAACAGCACGGTGTGGTCGCCCACGATGTCGCCGCCGCGGATGGTGGCGAAACCGATGCTCGACGGGTCGCGCTCGCCGGTCACGCCTTCGCGGGCGTACACCGCGCAATCTTTCAGGTCGCGGCCGAGCGCATCGGCGATCACCTCGCCCATCTTCAGCGCGGTGCCGCTGGGGGCGTCCACCTTGTGGCGGTGGTGGGCTTCGATGATTTCGATGTCGTATCCGGTGGACAGCGCCTTGGCCGCCATCTCCAGTAGTTTGAGCGTGACGTTCACGCCCACGCTCATGTTGGGCGCCGGTGGTGCCGATCACCAGGTTCACCCGGTGCTTCACACAAGCCCGCAGGTGGGCCAGGGTGCCCTCGGGGCGGGTGAAGTCGATCAGGAACCCGCTGCCCGCCAGGCCCTTGTCCAGGTCGGCGGTGATGGCCGCGCCCGTGTTCAGGCCAGCAAAGGCGCCGGCGTCCTGGCCGAGCGCCGGGCTGGACGGCATGTCCAGCGCGCCGGTCAGCACGCAGTCGCCACTGTCACGAACCGCTTGCACCAGCATCTGGCCCATGCGCCCGCTGGCACCGGCCACACACACGCGGTGCGGCGAAGAAGATTCAGCGCTCACCGTGCGGCTCCCGATTCCAGGGGTGGGTAGGTGGTGCCCGGTGCCACCACCGGTGCCGGTGTGGCAGCGGCGGGTGGCGCGTTGCGTTGCTGGAAGGCTTTGAGTTGCTCGTCGGTGGCCTGGAGCAAGGGTGCCTTACCGGTCGTTTTGCGCACATCCAGCGAGGCCACGAACTCGGCCTCGCTGGGCAGCGGATCGGCTTCGACGCGCTCCAGCACATCGCCCTTGAAGAAAACGGTGAGCTTGCGGCGCTGCGGTTCCTGGCCCTGGCGCTTGAAGGTGAACACGTAGTCCCAGCGGTCGGCGTGGAAGACGCTGGTCAGCAGTGGTGAACCCAGCATGTCCCGCACTTGCAAGCGCGACATGCCCGGCGACAGCGCCTGGGCCTGCTCGCTCGTCACCACGTTGCCCTGCAGGACGTCGATCTTGTAGGGTGTGACCAGATCGACCACGCTGGGCAGCCGGTTGTTCAGGCTGGAACAGGCCATCTGGCTGACCGCGGCCGCCAGCAAAACCACGACCCAGCCAGCACGGCGGCGCTGGGCATGGGGTGGGACACGTGATGGGAAATCGGGAGCAGATGGGTGCATGGTGGCGAACCGGGAAAGCCTGCGCCCCCGGGAAGGGCGGCATGAAAATGGCTCGCCAAACAGGGGCTGGCGATATGATCACTTCATTGTAGCTCCGGGGGTGCACGTCCACACCGTCCGGTTGCCGGTACCGGAGCGCCTCACGCCAGCGCAACCCAGCACACTAGCCCAGCCATGACCAACATCGACGAACTGAAAAGCACGGGGCTCAAGGCCACGTTGCCGCGCCTGAAGATTCTGGAGGTGTTTCAGAACGCCAAGCAGCGCCACATGACGGCCGAAGATGTGTACCGCGTGCTGCTGGAAGACCGCTCCGACATCGGCCTGGCCACGGTGTACCGGGTGTTGATGCAGTTCGAGCAGGCCAGCCTGCTCACGCGCAGCAACTTCGAGTCGGGCAAGGCGGTGTACGAACTCAACGAAGGCCAGCACCACGACCACCTGGTCTGCCTGGACTGTGGGCGGGTGGAGGAGTTCTTTGACCCGGAGATCGAAAAACGCCAGCAGATCGTGGCCAAGACCCGCGGCTTCATCTTGCAAGAGCACGCCTTGTCGCTCTACGCCAACTGCAGCAAGACCGACTGCGCGCACCGCAGCAAGGCCAAGAGCTGAAGCGATTTGGAGCGCCGCGAACCGCCTCTTACCCAGAAACACCGCGGAACCGGCTCAGCCGGGCCGCTGGTGTTGCCCCCTGGGGGGTGACGCCGAAGGCGGCGCGGGGGGGGGGTCTACTCCCCGCGCGACATGGCTGCGCGGTGGCGCGAGACAAACTCCTGGTAGGTGTCGATGCCCCGCAACTGAAGGATGGTGTTGCGCACCGCCGCCTCCACCAGCACCGCGATGTTGCGCCCGGCCACCACCTGGATCACCGCCTTGCGCACCGGCACCCCGAGCACGTCCTGGTACAGCGGCTCGTGCGGCATGCGGTCGTAGTCGCGCTCCATGGTTTCCTTGCGCACCAGGTGCACGATGAGCGACAGCCGCATCTTGCGGCGCACCGCCGTCTCACCAAAGATCGCCTTGATGTCGAGCAGGCCGATGCCACGCACCTCCAGCAGGTTCTGCAGCAGCTCGGGGCAACGGCCTTCGATGCTGGTCTGGTTGATGCGGTACAGGTCCACCGCGTCGTCGGCCACCAGGCCATGGCCCCGCGAAATCAGCTCCAGCCCCAGCTCGCTCTTGCCCAGCCCGGATTCGCCGGTGATCATGACGCCCATGCCCAGGATGTCCATGAACACGCCGTGCATCGAGGACCGGTCGGCAAAATGGCGCGACAGGTAGGCGCGCAGCACGTCGATGACGAATGCCGCCGGCTCGGGGGTGGCGAACATCGGTATCTGCGCCCGCTCGCACATGGACATCAGCGCCTGGGGCACCGCCTGCCCGTCGGCCACCACCAGCACCGGTGGCTCCAGCGTCACGATACGCGCCACGCGGCGCTGGTTGTCTTCTTCATTCGCGCTCTGGATGTACGCCACCTCCCGCTCGCCGAACACCTGCACGCGGTACGGGTGGATGTAGTTGAGGTAGCCGACCAGGTCGGCGCCCGAACGGGCCTCACGGATGGCCACCTCGTCAAACTTGCGTTCCGATGCGCCCAGCCCAGCCACCCATTGCCACTTCAGGGCGTCGCGGTGGTCTTCAAACAGGACGTCAGCGCTGACAACGGTGGGTTTCATGGAGTGGTCGGCGTTGCAAGGGGTGTAGCGCAGCGTTCAGCCCGAAGAACCGGGTCTGGACCCGCATCCACCGGGCGGGCGCTGCAGCGCTCCGAACCGGGCTGAAACTTTGGATCTGACCAGCCTCAGGCGGCGGCGTGGGCTGACTGCCAGCTGGTGATCTGCTCGTGCAGCGCGAGCGCGTCAGTGGCGAGTTTCATTTTTTCGCGCAGCGCGCTGTCGCTCAGCAGCTCGGCGATTTCGGAGAGGATTTCCAGATGCTTCTGGGTGGCGGCTTCGGGCACCAGCAGAAAAATCATCAACTGCACCGGTTGTTCGTCCGGCGCATCGAACCCGATCGGGCTGGCCAGCTGGAACACCGCAGCGAGCGGCTGTTTCAGGCCCTTGATGCGGCCGTGCGGAATGGCCACCCCATGCCCCAGGCCGGTGGAACCGAGACGCTCACGGGCAAACAGGCTGTCGGTGATCAGCGCGCGGTTCAGGCCATGCAGCGTTTCGAACAGCAGACCCGCTTCTTCAAAAGCGCGTTTTTTGCTGGTGGCATCGACGCTGACAAGCACTTGTGGTGCGGGCAATATGGCAGATAGTCGGTTCATGTGGGCCTCTTGGACCGCAAATTATGACGAGTTGGTGGGCATTGACTAGACGGCAGGCACAAAAAAGCCGCTTGACAGTTCAAGCGGCTTGTTGCAATGCAGCATGGCGGTCGGACGGCCTTCGGCCATCCGGTGACGGGTTCACATCAACCGCTTGGCGGCGTCGTGGTGGTGATCCTGCGCCTTGCCTTTGTAGCGCAGCACCTGGCGGTCGAGTTTGTCGGCCAGATCGTCCACCGCCGCGTACAGATCGGCGTGGGCGCTTTCGGCAAACAGGTCTTTCCCTTTCACGTGGATGTTGCACTCGGCCTTCTGGCGCAGGTCTTTTTCTTTCAGGTTGTCCACTGTCAGCAGCACCTTGATATCCACCACCTGGTCAAAATGCCGCGATATTCGCTCCAGTTTGGTGGTGACGTAGCCGCGCAGGGCGGGCGTGACTTCGAGGTGGTGACCGCTGATCGTCAAGTTCATACAAGAGCCTCCTATTGCTCCGGGTTGACACAAGCCGCCGGATGGGCAGACCTCCCGGCGGCCACGGGGATGTCTGGAACCCACTATGCCCCTGAAACCCCCGAGGTGCAAGCTTGCACTGCAACAAAGCGTGAAAACGAAAACCTTGGCATTCAGGCGGTTGGCTGGTGTTCGCTGTGGACCTTCACGCGCCGCGCCAATGCGATGGCGACCAGGCTGGCCGTGGCGCCCAGAAGACCACTCACCCAGTAATGCTGTACCTGACCGGCGGCGTCGCGGCCGATGATGAGACCCCCGACCAGTGAGGCCAGGCCCATGGCGGCGGACTGCACCGCGGCGTTGAGCGCCATGAAGGTGCCGCGCAGCGCCGGCGTGGCCGCTCCGGTGATCAGGGCCATGCCGGGAATCATGCGCCCGCTCATGCAGATGAACAGCGCGGTCGAGACCACCAGCACCGCCCACAGCGGCCAGCGTGGCATGAGGGTGGTGGCCAGCAGCGGCAGGATCACCGCCAGGGCCAGCGCGTTGAAGGTGGGCAGCTTGCCCCAGCGGTCTGACAGGCGGCCGAACAGCCGCGCCGTGAACAGGGTGGCCACGCCGCCACACAGGTAGATGTAGGGAATCTGGGTCGGCGAAAGCCCCACGTTGGTCTGCATGAAGATGGTGATGAAGGGCAGCACGGTGAAGCCGGTGAACATCAGCAGGGCCGAAAACGCGAAGGCGCGCTGGTGGTTGGGCTCTGCCAGCACCATGCCGATCCCGCGCCAGACCGACGGACGGTCCTGGGCCTTCAGGTGGTGGTTGAGTCGGGGCAGGGTGAGGGCCGCGCCCAGCGCCATCAGGCCGCTGAGCGCGGCGATGCCGATGAAGGGCGCCTGCCAGCCCAGGTGGGTGGCCATGAACAGACCGAGTGGCACCCCGGCCACGGTGGACACCGAAAAGGACGACATCACCAGGCCCATGGCCCGGCCCCGGCGTTCGAAGGGGATCACGTCGGCCACGATGGTCTGCGCCAGCGCCGACAGCACGCCACCGAAGACCCCGGCGGCCACACGCGCCACCATGAGGAAGCCATAGCCCGGCGCCAGCCCACAGGCCAGCGTGGCCAGCGCAAACAGCACATACAGCGTGAGCAGCAGGTGCTTGCGGTCGAAGCGGTCCACATAGGTGGCGGCGGCGAGTCCCGACACGCCGGCGGCGATGGTGTAGGCCGAGACCAGCAGGCCGAACTGCGCGTCGCTGATGGCAAAGAGCCGCGTGAACTGCGGCCCCAGCGGCATCATGATCATGAAATCCAGGATGTGCGTGAACTGGATGCCGGCGATGGTGAGCAGCAGCAGAAGTTCGCGCCGGGGAGTGAGCAGGGGATGTGTCATGATTTTGCGCAGCCGCTGACTGTACCCCCACCCCTGGCTGTGACACCTTGGAAGGTGATCGACCTGTGTCCCTTGATACGCTGATCTCTCGCAACCTGCTGGGCAGTGGCTCGCCCGCAGCCGCCACCGACGCCTGTGCGCTGGTGCTCATGGGTGGCGGCGCCCGCACCGCCTACCAGGTCGGTGTGCTCAAGGCGCTGGCCGTCATGCTGGCCACGGACAAGCCCGCTGCGAGCCCGCAGCGCTTTCCCTTCCAGTGGTTGTTCGGCACCTCGGCCGGTGCGCTCAACGCCAGCTACCTGGCCGGCCGTGCCGAGCGGGGCCTGCAGGCCCTGCCCGAACTGGCCACCTTCTGGGCCGGTCTGCGCTCGCGCCAGGTCTACCGGCTGGATGCCCCCGGATGGGTGCGCGCGAACCGGCTGGTGGCCGGTCTCACGCTGGCGCGCCAGGTGAAGCGGCACCGCGCACTGCTCGATACCATGCCCTTGGTCGACACCTTGCACCGCGCGATCGACCTGCCCGGCGTGGAGCGGGCGCTGGCCGGGCGCCACATCGATGTGCTGGGTGTGACCGCTTCGAGCTATTCCTCCGGCGAGCACTGGACCTTCTGCCAGACGCGCCCCGATCATCCGATGCACCCCTGGTCGCGCCAGGGGCGGCGTGCATCGTTCCAGCCGGTGACGATCGAACACCTCATGGCGTCCAGCGCCATCCCGTTCTTGTTCCCCGCCGTCCCGCTGTGGGTCGATGGACACAGGGAGCACTTCGGTGACGGCTCGATGCGCCAGCTCTCGCCGCTCTCGTCGGCGATCCATTTCGGCGCGCGCCGGGTGCTGGTGATCGGGGTCGGCCAACCACAACGCTCCGGTCTGGGTCAGCGCACGGCCGATGCGCCGACGGCCGGTACCATCGCCGGCCACGCCATGGCCAGCGTGTTCCACGATACCCTGCAGTCCGATGTCGAACAGGTGCAGCGCGTCAGCGACACCTTGAAGAAACTGCCACCAGAGCTGGCCGCGGCCCTGCCGTACCACCCGGTGAATGTGCTGGCCTTGCAGCCGAGTTTTTCGCTCGACGAGTTGGCCAGCAAACACATCGGCGCCTTGCCTGCATCCACCCGCAACACCTTGGTCGGACTGGGCGCGCTCGACACCGGGCGCGGTGTGGCCGGCAGCGCGCTGGCCAGCTACCTGCTGTTCGAGCCCGAGTTCGTGCAGGCCCTGATCGAACTGGGCGAGGCCGATGCCTGGCGCAGAAAGACCGAACTGATGGACTTTTTTGCCCGGCCAGCGCAGACCGCTGCGCAGGTCGCGGTGACATAATCGCCGGATTCACCCAGCGAGAGCCTCATGGAAAGCACACCGCCCAGTTGTGTGCTTTCAGCCTCCCCCGCACCCGTCTGAAGTCGGGCGGTCGGTCGGCTGAAAGCGCCGCCCGAAACGCCCGCCGCAGCGTCCTAACGCTGCGACTTTCACCCAGACACCCGCCCGGGAGCAACCATGCTCAACGTCTTCACCCTGGCCAACGGCCGACTGTTCCAGGAAGAAATCGAGTCGCTCGAAGAGCTGACCCGCTTCAAACCCATCTGGGTCGACCTGGAGAATCCCACCACGGAAGAGCGGCGCTGGGTCAAGCAGCACTTTGGCCTGTCCATTCCCGAAGACGCGATGGACGAGGACATCGAAGAATCGGCCCGTTTCTTCGAAGAAGACAACGGCGAGCTGCACATCCGCTCGGACTTTTTGATCGACGACGATGAGGACCCGCGTGCGATCCGCGTGGCCTTCATCCTGAACGAGCACAACGCCGAGCTGAAAAGCCAGGGCGTGCTGTTCTCCATCCACGACGAAGACGTGCCGGTCTTCCGCCTGCTGCGCATGCGCGCGCGCCGCATGCCGGGGCTGATCGAGAACGCCAAGGACGTGCTGCTGATGCTGTTCGACGCCGACGCCGAGTACTGCGCCGACACGCTGGAAGACATTTACGACGACCTGGAGCAGGTCAGCCGCCAGGTGCTGGCCGGCGATGTGACGGACAACAAGGCCGGTGAGGTGCTCTCGGCGATTGCGCGCCACGAGGACATGAGCGGGCGCATCCGCCGCAACGTGATGGACACGCGCCGCGCGGTGAGCTTCATGATGCGCAGCCGCATGCTGAGCGCCGAGCAGTTTGAAGACGCGCGCCAGATCCTGCGCGACCTCGATTCGCTCGACAGCCACACCGCCTTCCTGTTCGACAAGATCAACTTTTTGATGGACGCGACGGTCGGTTTCATCAACATCAACCAGAACAAGATCATCAAGATCTTTTCGGTGGCCAGCGTGGCCCTGCTGCCACCCACGCTGATCGCCAGCCTGTACGGCATGAACTTCCAGTACATGCCCGAGCTCAGCCAGAAGTGGGGCTACCCGTTTGCGCTCGGGTTGATGGTGCTCTCGGCGGCGGTGCCGATGCTGTACTTCAGGAAACGCGGCTGGTTGAAGTAGGCGGAGCCAGTTCCGCCGCGTTCTGGGCAAAGTCACTTCGCTCCGGAGATACCTGCGTTTGATTTGCGCCACTGGCTTCAGTGGATGAACAAGGCTTCGACGATGGCGCCGCTGTAGCGGCTGGCCACTTCGCGCAAGAACTTCGGAAAGTCCACATGCGCGGCGTCGTCGGCGCGGTCGGAGATGGTGCGCACCACGGCCAGCGGCACGCCGAAGTCGTGACAGACCTGGGCGAAGGCGGCGCCTTCCATTTCCACCGCCAGCGCGTCGGGCAGCTCGCGCTGCAGCGCAGCGCTTTCGGCGGTGGTGGCGACGAAGCGGTCGCCGCTGATGAGCAGACCCTGGTGCAGGCGGGGGGCTTGCAGGCCAAAGGCTTCGACGGTGGTGGCACCGAGGGTGTTCGGCAGGCTGTGCAGCATGCGTTCGCAAGCCAGTTCCAGCGCGTCGGCCAGGGCGGCGTCGGCGTCGAAGCG
>JALOSH010000126.1 GCA_025458545.1 Hydrogenophaga sp. | reverse complement strand
GCCCACCTGGCTGAGCGCAATGCCCGTGCCCTGTCCGGCGGACAACAACAACGCCTGGCGCTGGCCCGCGCCTGGGCCTTGCAGCCCGATGTGTGGCTGTTGGACGAGCCCACCGCCAGCCTTGACCCGCACGCCAAGCGCGAGGTCGAAGCCCTGATTGCCGAATTCACCCAGAGTCCCAGCGCTTCTTCGGGCCTACCGCCCACGCTGGTGTTCAGCAGCCACAACCTGGGTCAGGTCAAACGGCTGGCCAGCCGGGTGATCTACCTGGAGCAGGGGCGGCTGCTGGCCGACCTGCCGGTTGCAGACTTTTTTTGTCATGAAAAACTGCGCGCACTTTGTCCGCAGGCCGATCTGTTCGTTCAAGGAGAAAGTCTGTGAATGTGTTCCGCCGCATGTCCACCGTTGCTCTGCTGGGTGCTGCCCTGTTCGCCAGCGCCACTGTCCACGCCCAGAATATCGTGGTGGCTTCCACCACGTCCACCGAGCAGTCGGGGCTCTTCTCCCATCTGCTGCCCGCCTTCAAGAAGGCCACCGGGATCGACGTGAAGGTGGTGGCCCTGGGCACCGGCCAGGCCATCGACATGGCGCGCCGCGGCGATGCCGATGTGCTGTTCGTGCACGACAAGGCCGCCGAGGAAAAGTTTGTGGCGGACGGCTTTGCCGCCAAGCGCCAGGAGGTGATGTACAACGATTTCGTGCTGATCGGCCCGAGGGCCGATCCGCTGCAGGTGAAGGGCAACGACATCGTGACCGCGCTGAAGAGGCTGGCCGCCGGAAACGCTGAGTTCATCTCCCGTGGCGACAAGAGCGGCACACACGCGGCCGAACTGCGCTTCTGGAAGATGACCGACACCGATGCCAACAAGGGCACCGGCTACAAGGAATGTGGCTGTGGCATGGGCCCGGCTCTCAACATTGCGTCCAGTAGCAACGCCTACGTGCTGGCAGACCGCGCCACCTGGCTGAACTTCAAGAACCGCGCCGATCTGGCGATTCTGGTGGAGGGCGACAAGCGCCTGTTCAACCAGTACGGCGTGATGCTGGTGAGCGCCGCCAAACACCCGCGGGTCAAGACCGCAGAAGGCCAGAAGTTCGTGGACTGGGTCACCGGCCCTGCCGGCCAGGCCGCGATTGCCAGCTACAAGATCGGTGGCGAACAGCTGTTCTTCCCCAACGCCGCCAGCGCCTCGAAGTGATTGACCGGCCGCACCCGGTGTGTGCGGGCGGCAGGGTGTGCTACGGTCGCTGTCGATGCACAAGACATTGCGAATTTTTTTGCTGCTATTGGCCATCGGGCTGATCGCTCTGGCCTGGTACCAGCCCCTGGACCAGCTGGCGCTGGCACATTCCGAGGCCGGCCTGCAGCGTTCGCTGACCGCATTCGCTGCGGCGCGTGGTTTGAATGCGGTGATCTCGGTGATTCAGGGCACCGAAGTCACTGGTGGTGCGTTCGTGAACGTCACGCTGGCCCTGGGCCAGGTGCTGGACCCGGTGAACGATCTGGTGGAGCAGTTTTCCCGGCTGATGCTGGCGGTCAGTGTGGTGTATGGCATGCAGCTCACGTTGATGCAGATGGGCGCTGCCTGGCTGGTGTCTGCCTTGCTGACGGTGCTGTTGCTGTGGTGGGCTGGGCTTCAGCTGGGACGGGGCGGGGCTCCCCACTGGCTTGGGCGGCTCATACTCGCTCTGCTCTTGGTGCGGTTCGTGTTTCCGGTGGTGGCGATCACCAGTGAACTCAGCCACCGCGCCTTCATGGCCGACCGATATGCGGCGAGCCAGCAGGCGATCGAATCGGCTACCGCCGACCTGGGAGCGCTGGGAACGGGCGCTGGCGCCGGAACGCCCTGGTGGGATCTCCGCGACAAGCTGGGCGAGCGGATCGAGGCGCTCAAGGCCGATGCGGAGCGGGTGGTGTCCCATGTGATCGATCTCATGGTGCTGTTTCTGTTGCAGACCGTTGTGCTGCCGCTGCTGGTGGTGGCGACCCTGTGGCTGGGCTTGCGCTGCCTGTTGCCGGCGCGTTGAACGGATGGAAGGGCAACCAACACGCTTGCAGGCTGCACGGTTCTACGGCCATACTCACCCGCGGTAGTTCTTTCGTTCTTATCCTCAACCCTCAATCCCCAACACACCTCAGGAGGTTTCCATGGGCCTGTTCAGCAACATCCTCGAAAAACTCGGCATGGGCAGCGCGAAGGCGCAGCCGGTCCCTGCTCCGGCACCGGCGGCTGCGGCATCGCCTGCACCGGTTGCCGCGCCCGCAGCGGCCGTTGCGTCCGCCCCGGTGGCAGCGCCCGCCGTTGCTTCGATCACCATGGTGGACGTGGTGGCCCAGATGGAGAAGCGCGCGGCCGCCAACCCCCAGAAGCTGAACTGGAGAACCTCCATCGTGGATCTGCTCAAGCTGCTCGACATGGACAGCAGCCTGGCTGCACGCAAGGAACTGGCCAAGGAGCTGTACTGCCCGCCCGAGCTGATGGAAGACTCGGCCAAGATGAATATGTGGCTGCACAAGAACGTTCTCGCGCACATCGCAGCCAACGGGGGCAACATCCCCAAGGAACTGCTCGACTGAAGCTGCTGCGATCGGTCCGTGCCCAGCCCGTGCAACCTGGGCTGGGCCCGTGACCGGCAAGGCGGTGAACAGCCCGGAAGGGGACTCAGCCGCGGCCGCGACCGGTTCCGAGCTTGCGGTACACGGTAGCGCGGCTGATGCCCAAGGCGCGGGCGGCTTCCTTGACATTGCCGCGTGCGTCCTCCACGGCCTTGCGGATCATGGCGGTTTCAACGTCCTTGAGGGGTACCCCGTGGTTGCTGCCCAGCATGGCGTGGCGCTCGCCGCCCTCGTTGAGTTGCGCCACCACACTCAGGCGCAGGCCCGACCACAGCGGAATTTCCACGGGTCCGCGCTGGCGGCGCGCAGTGTCGAACAGGGTTTCCACTGGAACGGCGAAGAGATCGGTGCAGTGGTGCGCAGAAGCACCGGGTCCGAGCCCCAGCATGTCGGCGGCCGGACGGTTCATGCCGGTGATCGTGCCGTCGGCATCCGCACACACCAGACCGTCGCTGGCGTCGCCCACCAGGCGCCCGGGCCAGCTCAGACAGAGCAGCAGCCGGTGCGGCCGCCCCAGGGTCAGGGCGTTCTCAATGCTGCGGGCCGATTGCGTGACAAGGTGCTTCAGCGCGGGTTGCTCCACCACGTCGACGCCGGTGAGATCCAGCATACCCACACACTGGCCGTCCGGGCCCCAGATGGGCGCGCCCGCGCAGCTGTATACCCCGTTGGCGCTGAAAAAATGCTCACCGCGGTGCAACCACACGGGCTGCAGGTCGGTCAGGGCCGACCCGATGGCTGTGGTGCCAACGGCTCGCTCGGACAGGTCGACCCCGATCCGCGCCAGCGTGGTGGCCCGGGGGTCCAGCTGATCAACCGGGCCGTGCACATTGATCACCACGCCCGACGCGTTGGTGAGAATGGCGAAGTAACGCGTGTGGGCCATGGCCCGGGCGAGCGAATGAATGACCGGCTCGGCAGCCCGCAGCAGGGGTTGGCTGGCTTCCACGGCCAGCCTGGCCGCACTCTGTGAAACCGTGTTGAACGTGACGCGCTGGCGCGGCTCCAGACCCAGGTCCAGGCAACGCCTCCAGGAGCGCTCGACCCAGGGGGCCAGCAGCGCCGCGTTCATGGGCGCCTGGCCGTCCAGGACCGCCTCGCGCGCCTGCGCAATCAGGTCGAGCCGCTGCTGTTGTTGCTGCGGATGCGGGGCCGGTGAGAGGGATGGGGCGGGCACGGACGTCGCGGGTGTGTCTGGGTGAAAACCGGGCTGAACGGTGGCGGCTTCGGGCACATTAAAGCAGTGTTTTCGGTGCCGTGCACACCCGCCTGTGGCTCAAGCTTGAGCGCGCGGGCTGGCAGACGGGGCGTCGGGCGCTTTCGGTTCCAGGGTGTTCTTGGCAACGGCCACCGCGATGCCGCGTGGCAGGGGAACACCGTTCTTCACAGCCAGCACTTCGGCCATCACGCTCACGGCAATCTCTGCCGGTGTCTTGCTGCCGATGTAGATGCCGATCGGTCCACGCAGGCGCTCCAGCCTCTGCGGCGTGAGGTCGAAGTGCTCGACCATGCGCGCCTGCCGCGCCGCGTTGTTTCGCCGCGAACCGACGGCGCCCACGTAGAAGGCTTCTGTGTCCAGTGCCTCGAGCAGCGCGAGGTCGTCGAGCTTGGGGTCGTGGGTGAGGGCGATCACGCAGCTGCGGTGGTCCACCCCGAAGCCGCGCACCACGTCGTCGGGCATGCCGGTGACCAGGGTGGCGCCGGGCACCGACCAGGTACGGTGGTACTGCTCGCGCGGGTCGCACACGGTGACGGCAAAGCCGCTGAACTGTGCCATCGTGGCCAGGTATTCGGTGAGCTGGCCGGCACCGATGAGCAGCATGCGGTACTGCGGACCGAAGGTGTTGCTGAGCCAGTGGCCGTGGTCGGCCAGCGCGGAGGGTTGTTGCGCCACCTGAAGCTCCACCCGGCCGGTGGCCAGCTCGATGCGGCGCTGCACCAGATGGCCGTTGTCGAGCAACTGCACCAGGTCGGCCAGGGCGCCGGCGTCTGGGTTGAACTCCAGAAGGAGTACCAGCGTGCCTCCGCAGGGCAGGCCGAAGCGGTGGGCTTCGTCGGCGCTGACCCCGTATTGCACTCGTTGGGGCGGTCCGGCGGGTATGTCGTGCGCAATGTCGGCCGATGCCGCTGGCCCTGCGGGTGTCGCCCGGGAGCGGCTGTAGCGGTCGATCAAGTCGTCTTCGATGCAGCCCCCCGAAACCGACCCCACGACTGCGCCTGTTTCGCACAGTGCCATGACCGAACCAACGGGCCGCGGCGACGACCCCCAGGTTTTGATCACTGTGGCCAGTACGGCACGCTGGCGCCGGGTCCGCCAGCCCAGAAGGGCGCGAAGCACGGTGAGGTCGAGGTTTTCCACGTTTGTCAGCAGGCTGGCGATGGGCGATGGGCGGACCGCACGCGGGACAGGATGGCAGTGCGGCGGGCAGCAGATGTTGCCAGCAAAGCGGAGGATGGGGACATCTGCATGCCGGGCGCAGCCATGCATCGCATGACCCGCGTGTGGCGGCTCGGGGGCAAGCGCTGGTTGTCTCAATCTGAGACTATTTCCCCGCTTGGCATGGCATTCGGGGTTAACCCTGATCTGGAAACCATGCCGGCCGCGAAGAATCGGAACAGCGCAGAACCGCCGGTGGCATTGGACACCGCATCTGCGCCCACCACAACACGGAGACCACGATGCAGAAAGTGCTTCACATCAACCCGGACAAGTGCACCGGGTGCCTTCAATGCGAAATGGCGTGCTCATTCGAGAACTACGGCACCTATGCCACCTCGAAGTCGCGCATCAAGGTGTTCGACTTCCATCACACCGGCAAGAAGGTTCCCTACACCTGCACCCAGTGCGACGAGGCCTGGTGCCTGCACGCCTGTCCGGTGGAAGCTATCACGGTCGACAAGGTTACCGGCGCCAAGGTGGTGAACGAAACCACCTGCGTGGGTTGCAAGGTTTGCACCATTGCCTGTCCGTTCGGCACCATCAACTACGTGCAGGAAACCGGCAAGGTGCAGAAGTGCGACCTGTGTGGCGGTGAACCTGCCTGTGCAGAAGCCTGCCCGACGGCGGCCATCACTTTCATCGACGCCAACTGGACCGGCATCGACAAGATGAAGCAGTGGGCCGACAAGCTGGGCAATCAGCCCGCTGCCGCCTGATCCCCCGCACTCAAGGAGAACCGATATGTCATGGGCTGGAAAACTGCTGCGCGTGAATCTGACCGCGGGCACCGTGAAATCCGAACCGCTGAACATGGAGTGGGCGCGTGCCTACCTGGGCTCGCGCGGACTCGGCAGCAAATACCTCATCAGCGAGATCGACCCCAAGGTCGATCCGCTTTCCGCCGAGAACAAGCTGATCTGGGCCACTGGCCCATTGACCGGCACCATGGCCTCCACGGGCGGCCGCTACACCGTCATCACCAAGGGCCCGCTGACCGGTGCCATTGCCTGCTCCAACTCGGGTGGCTACTTCGGTGCCGAGCTCAAGATGGCCGGCTGGGACATGGTGATCGTGGAGGGCAAGTCGGCCAAGCCGGTGTACCTGTACATCAACGACGACGAAGCCGAACTGCGCGACGCCTCCCACCTGTGGGGCCAGAGCGTGTGGAAAACCGAAGAGATCCTCAAGTCCAGCCTGCAGGATCCGCTGGTGCGGGTGTCCAGCATCGGCAAGGCGGGTGAAAACGGCGTGCTGTTCGCCGCCGTGGTGAACGACCTGCACCGTGCGGCTGGCCGCTCGGGC
>JALOSH010000125.1 GCA_025458545.1 Hydrogenophaga sp. | reverse complement strand
GCGGTCGCCCGGGGCGGTGGCGATGCCGGCGAAACCGTTCGGGTTGAAAGCCACGAAGGGCAATTTCTTGCGTGGGGTGCGATCTCGCCGAACTCGCGCATCCGCGTGCGCGCCTGGAGCTTTGACGAAGCCCAGCGCATCGACGCCACTTTCTTGCGCGACCGGCTGGCGCGCGCCATCGCCTTGCGCGAGCGCATGGGCATTGAGAGCAATGGCGTGCGCCTGGTACACGGTGAATCCGACGGCCTGCCGGGCCTGATCGTCGACCGGTACGGCGACACACTGGTGGCGCAGTTCACCGCCTGTGGCGTGGAGCGCTGGAAAGCACCTCTTGCAGACGCCTTGGTCGAGCTCACCGGCTGCCCGCGCCTGTACGAACGCTCGGACACCAGCAGCCGCAAGCTCGAAGGTCTGCCCGACGCCACCGGCTGGCTGCGCGGCACGGGCGAGACCCGGTTCGAACTGCAAGAACACGGCTGGCGGTTGGGCCTGGACATTGCCCAGGGTCACAAGACCGGCTACTACCTCGACCAGCGGGACAGCCGCCTGGTGCTGCACCAGTACACCCGGCGCCTGGGTTTTGCCCAGGTCCTCAACTGCTTCAGTTACACCGGTGGTTTCAGCGTGGCCGCGCTGGCGGGCGGGGCTGGTCATGTGACCAGTATCGATTCTTCTGGCCCGGCGCTGGAACAGGCGCGGGCCAACCTGGTTCTGAACGGACTGGACCCGGCGCGGGCGAGTTTCATGGACGCCGATGTCAACGCCTCGCTGCGCCAATTCGTGGCCGAGGGCCGGACGTTTGACGCCATCGTGCTCGATCCGCCCAAGTTCGCGCCCACGGCGGCCCACGCCGAGCGCGCCGCCCGTGCCTACAAAGACCTGAACCGCCAGGCCTTCAAACTGCTGTCGCCTGGCGGGGTGTTGTTCACCTTTTCCTGCTCCGGTGGCATCGGTGTGGAGCTGTTTCACAAGATCGTCGCGTCGGCGGGCCAGGATGCCGGTGTGGACGGTGCCATCCTGCAGCGCCTGGGGGGCGCCTGCGATCACCCCATGACCATCGATTTCCCTGAGGGCGAATACCTCAAGGGATTGGTTGTGATGAAAAAGATGTAGTGCCCGCAGGGGCATGCGGCTCGCATACACTCCCCCGCTGTCTTTGCACCCCGTTCGCCCTCAGCCGGAGCCTCCTCGCCATGCCATTGATCCCCGCCACCATCCTCACCGGCTTTCTGGGTTCGGGCAAGACCACGCTGCTCAAACGAGTGCTGACCGAGGCGCATGGCCAGAAGATCGCGGTGATCGAGAACGAATTCGGTGAAGAGAACATCGACAACGAAATTCTGGTGGCCGACACGCAGGAAAACATCATCCAGATGAGCAACGGCTGCATCTGCTGCACCATCCGCGACGACCTGCGCGCCACCTTGCAGGACTTGGCCGAAAAAAGGCGCAAGGGCGAACTCGATTTCGAGCGCGTGGTGATCGAAACCACGGGTCTGGCCGACCCCGGGCCGGTGGCCCAGACCTTCTTCATGGACGACGAAGTCGCCGAGCAGTACCTGCTGGACTCCATCCTGACCCTGGTGGATGCCAAACACGCGGCCCAGCAGCTCAACGACCGCCAGGAAGCCCGCCGCCAGGTGGGCTTTGCCGACCAGATCTTCATCAGCAAGACCGATCTGGTGGCCGCGGACGAGGTCGACGCCCTGATCCACCGCCTCAAGCACATGAACCCGCGAGCGCCGATGCGTGCGGTGCACTTCGGCGAGGTGGCGCTCAAGGAGGTGTTCGACCTGCGCGGTTTCAACCTCAACGCCAAGCTCGACATCGATCCGGACTTCCTGAAGAGCGATGACGACCATGATCACGACCAGCACGATCATGGCCATGAGCACCACGACCACGCGCCCGGGGAAGCCTGCAACCACCCGTCGCACCAGCACGGACACGGGGGCCACGGGCATCACCACCACCACGACGACGATGTGAAAAGCTTCGTCTACCGGGCCACCCGGCCGTTCAATCCGGCCAAGCTCGAAGACTTCCTGGGCGCCATCGTGCAGGTCTACGGCCCGCGCATGCTGCGGTACAAGGGTGTGCTTGACATGCAGGGCACCGACCGCAAGGTCATCTTCCAAGGTGTGCACCAGCTCATGGGCAGCGACCTCGGGCCAGCCTGGGCCGAGGGCGAACAGCGCGTGAGCAAGATGGTGTTCATCGGACTTGATCTGCCCAAGGACATCCTGGTCCAGGGGCTGGACCAGTCGCTGGTCTGATCCACACAGTCGGATCCAGACACCAGAAACAGGCCTGAACGTGTTCTTTGTCTCGCTTCTCCAACGCCTGGGCTTCCCGTCGGGAGAGCTGTCAGCGCCCTCTGTGCAGGCGTCGTTACAATCGCGGCCCAAGTCGGGCGCCCAGCGTCCGGCCAGGCCTGCTGTCAGCCTGCGGGCCGCACGCGTTCCGGCAGCGGAACGCAAACGGGGTATAACAACAGACACGCTGGCGGCCTCTGTGCCAGCGGTCGCGCTGAAGGCCCAGTCTTCCCGCAGCGACCAGCCCCACGAGCAGGCATTGTCAGGCACTGAGAGGAGACCCCTTGTGAAAGCCCCGGCCACCAGGACCGCGAAATCCGCCCCACCCGCCCGCGCTGCGGCCAAGGGGAGACCATCGCCGGCAAAAGCCAAGGCTGTTGTTGCTCCCAAGCCAGCGGCCAAAGCAGCCGCCAAGCCCGGTGCGAAAACCGTGAAAAAGCCGGTGGCGTCCCCCGTCGCCAAAAAAGCGCCCGCCAAACCTGCTGCGAAACCCGCCGCCAAGCCTTTGGTGAAACCGGTGTCCAAGCCGGTCGCCAAGTCTGGCAAGGCTGTAGCCAAGCTGGCGTCGGCTGGCAAAAGCGTCCCTGTCAAGCCAGTTTCCCCAGCCAAAACGGTGGTCAAGCCTGCTGCCAAAGCCGGCAAAACCGCCACGGTCTCCAAGCCTGTCGCCAAGCCAGCGCCCAAGGCGCCGGTGAAACCGACGGCCAAAGCCTCATCTTCTCCACCTGCGGCCCAAGCGCCAGCCAAAGCCGTGACAGCCCTTTCCAAATCTCTTCCCAAGGCCGTTGCGCCTCCCGTTGCTGTGAACCCGGTGCCTGCCCCCAAGCGCGCCGCCGCTGCCCCTGAACCCATCGTGGTCGAGCCCACGCCCAGGCCTCTGGGCAAGCGTGCCGCCAAAAAAGTGATGATGGAACAGATGACGCAGGCGGCGGTGGTACCCACCCACGCACCGGATGCCGCCAAAGCGACCTTTTTCACCTCGAACGAACGCGTCATGACCCCACCCGTGCCCTCCAGCATCCAGAAGGACCCGAAGCGGACCAACAACTGGAAGACCCTGCCGCTTGAACAGCTGACAGACCCGGACGTGCAGGCCATGCCCGACAGCGAGTACATGAACGATGTGCAGCTGGCTTTTTTCCGCCGCAAGCTGTCGCTGCTCAAGGCCGACATGCTGGCCAATGCCGGTGAAACCACCGAACACCTGCGTGAAGACACGGTGGTGGTGCCCGATCCGGCAGACCGCGCCACCATCGAAGAAGAGCATGCCCTCGAACTGCGCACCCGCGACCGCGAACGCAAGTTGCTCAAAAAGATCGAGCAGGCGATCGCCCGCATCGACTCGGGCGATTACGGCTACTGCGAAGAGACCGGCGAAGCCATCGGTGTGGGTCGCCTGATGGCGCGCCCCACAGCCAGCCTGTCGCTGGAGGCCCAGCAGCGACGAGAGCTCAAGCAAAAGATGTTTGGCGACTGACCGCCCGACATTTCAAAGTTTTCCATTCGGCGCTGAGCCTTCATGTCCAAGGACGACTCCAACGGCGGCTTCCTGTCCAAGGTGGTCAAGTTCGTGCGCCATCCGACCACCAGCTGGTCGGACCTGGACACCCGCAGCGCCGACCGCGAGAGTGAGTACAGCAAGGCCGCGCTCAAAGAAATGATCGAGCGCAAGCGGCGCAACGACTTCGTGCGCAAGCGCGAATTCGACATGCTGCGCAAGATCCGCAGCCGTGAAGGTTCCGGCGAGGGCGGGCAGGGCGTGCGGCCCTCGTTCTTCCAGAGCAGCTTGCCGTCCAAGCCGGACGACCGGGCCATGACGCTCAAGAAGATCGACGAGATCGAGGCCCAGATGTCGATGCAATGGTGGAAAACCAAAGGCCCCGACTCGCTGGTGACCACCGGCTCCAGCCTCAATTCCGGCGCCCACACCACCGGTGGCACGCCGCTGGAGCGCAAGGAAAGTGCACCGAAAAAGGCCAGCGCCGATCCGCAAGCCCAGCGCCGCAAGGCCCAGTACAACGAAACCGAAGCCTCGCCATTGCCCGACACCGGAACCGAGCCCCAGCTGCTCGATTCCTCCGATGCGGCTCCCGCCACGCCGTCTTCGGCTCCCGCGCCGATCCCTGCGCCAGCCCCTGCTCCGGCTTACCAGGCCCGCACCAGTTACAGCGCGCCGCGTGAGAGCGTGCCGCCGAGCCAGGTGCCCGCTGCGCGTGCGCCAGCCCCCGCCACCGCTCGCACCGGCCTCATGGCGCCGACCGCGCAGGGCGAGCTGGGCGGGCCCAGTTCGGTGTTTTCCGCTTCGCATTTCTACGCACTGGACGTGCAGGAAATCGCGCAAGACCCCGAAGTGGAAGAAGCCGCGATCCGGTTCGCCAACGGGGACGATGCCGGCGCCGAGCAGGGTTTGCTGGAGGCTTTGGGCAGCGAGGGCGCTCGCCTGAACCGTCTGGACGACTGGCTGGCCCTGTTCGACCTGTACCGCGCCACCGGCCAGCTGGCGCCGTTCGAGAGCCAAGCCGTGGATTTTGTGAACCGCTTTGGCCGCTCTGCGCCCCAGTGGTACGACATGCCGGAACTGGTGTCCGCCATGACCGGCAAAGTCTACAAACCGTCCAGCAGTTCGACCCGCGCCGTCTGGGTGTGTGAGGCCGAGGTGGATGCGCATGCGGTGGGCACGCTGCAAAACGTGCTGTTGCGCGCGGCGCAGCCCTGGGTGCTGGACTGGACCCCGATCGAGGTGCTCGACGTCAAGGCCGCGCGTGCCCTGCTGGGCATGTTCACCCTCTGGGGCGATCAGGATGTGGAGTTGCGCTTCCTGGGGGCTTCGGATTTGCGCGACCTGCTCAAGACGCTCACACCCTCGGGGCGCCGCGACATCGAACAGCTCTGGTGGGAGCTGCGCATGGCGGTGTTGCGTGTCATGAACCGGCCCGATGAATTCGAGCTGACCGCGCTGGACTTTTGCGTCACCTACGAAGTGTCCCCACCGGGCTGGGAGAAACCACGCTGCCATTTCCAGGGCCTTTCCAGCGGCAAGGCCGAAGAGGGCGGGTCGGTGCTGGGCGAGGTGATGCTGGAGCAGGTTCCGTCTGGGTACTCGCAGGATTCCGGCATGGACGGACAGAGCTCGGAGTTCAACAACCTGGGCCTGGTGGAGCTGTCTGGCGAGATCCGTGGTGATCCACAGTCCACCCTGGAAGCCATGGAGCGGCGCTTGCAGGGTGCGGATGTGATGATCATTTCTTGTCGCAACCTGATCCGGGTGGATTTCTCGGCGGCGGGCACCCTGCTGAACTGGGTCACCGGGCACCACAGCGCCGGGCGCATGATCCAGTTTGTGGATGCGCACCGCCTGGTGTCGGCCTTCTTCCACGTCATCGGCATCACCGAATACGCCAAGGTGGTGGTGAGGAACGATTAGTTGTGCTCCCCCCGCGCCGCCTGCGGCGTCACCCCCCAAGGGGGCGGCACTGGCGGCCCGGCAAAGCCGGTTCCGTGGTGCCCTGGAACGACTTCCCCTCTTGTCACGAGGCGGGCTTGAGTTTCGCCCTGCAGCCTACATCTCTACCTCTTATGGACACTTTTCACGGAACCACCATCGTCTGCGTGCGCCGCGTGACACCCGAGGGCGTGCAGGTCGCCATCGGTGGCGACGGGCAGGTCACGCTGGGCAACATCGTGGTCAAGGGCACGGCACGCAAGGTGCGCAAGCTCTACCGCGACCAGGTGCTGGCGGGTTTTGCCGGCGCCACCGCCGACGCCTTCACGCTGTTCGAGCGCTTTGAAGCCAAGCTGGAGAAGCACCAGGGCCATCTGGTGCGGGCCGCGATCGAACTCACGCGCGACTGGCGGACCGACCGCGTGCTGCGCCGGCTCGAAGCCATGCTGGCGGTGGCCGATCGCAGCGCCGCGCTGATCATCACCGGCAACGGCGATGTGCTCGAACCCGAACACGGCGTGGTGGCCATCGGATCGGGTGGCGCCTACGCGCAAGCCGCTGCCCGGGCGCTGACGGCCCACACGACGCTGAGTGCAGAAGACGTGGTGCGCCAGTCGCTCGCCATCGCCGGTGAGATCTGCATCTACACCAACATGAACCACACCGT
>JALOSH010000124.1 GCA_025458545.1 Hydrogenophaga sp. | reverse complement strand
AAGCTGGACAAGGCCGAACTGGTCGACGGCAAGAAGGGCAAGGAATGGAAGCTGTCCTTCAAGAACCCCGCCGCCACCGACGCCAGCAAGCAGACGCTCTACCTCTTCTTCTCGCAGCCGGGCAACTTCATCGCCGCCAACTTCACCGGGCAGTGAGTCCCGGCACCGCAATGACCGAAGCCACCACCGCCCCCGTGGCGCACCACCACCACTTCCACCAGGACAACCGCGCCGCCGAGCGCGGCACCCGAGCGGTGCTCTGGATCACCCTCACCGCCATGGTGCTGGAAATCACCGCCGGCTGGTGGTTCGGCTCCATGGCGCTGCTGGCCGATGGCTGGCACATGAGCTCCCACGCGGTGGCCATCGGTCTCAGCGCCTTCGCCTACGCGGCGGCGCGGCGCCTGGCGAACGACCAGCGCTTCGCCTTCGGCACCTGGAAGATCGAGGTGCTGGGCGGTTTCGCCAGCGCCCTGTTTCTGCTCGGCGTGGCGGCGCTCATGGTGGTGGCCTCGGTCGACCGGTTCTTCGACCCCCAGCCCATCCGTTACCGCGAAGCCATCGCGGTGGCGTGTCTCGGCCTGATCGTCAACCTGGTGTGCGCGTTCATCCTCAGCCGCTCCGACGACCATGCTCACCACCACGATCACCACCATGGGGATGAGAACGGGCACGAACACGGTCACGGGCATGCCCACGAAGACCTCAACCTCCGCTCGGCCTACATGCATGTGGTGGCCGACGCCGCCACCTCGGTGCTGGCCATCGTCGCCCTGGTGGGCGGCTGGCTCTGGGGCTGGGACTGGCTCGACCCGCTCATGGGCATCGTCGGAGGGGTGCTGGTGGCGGTGTGGGCCAAGGGCCTGATCCGCGACACCAGCCGGGTGCTGCTCGACCGCGAGATGGACCATCCCGTGGTGGCTGAAATCCGCGAAGTGGTGGAAGGTCTGGGCGCCGTCGGCAGCACCCAGCTGACCGACCTGCACGTCTGGCGCGTCGGCCGCGGCAGCTACGCCTGCGCGCTCACCACCGTGCGCGCGGCGCTCGCGGTGCATGAAGAGGTGGTGCACGCCACCATCGAGCTGCACCACGAGCCCCTGGCATGAATGCGCTTTTGCGCGATGGCCCCACTGGTTCAGGACCCGGGCCCCAACGGCCTGGAATCGCAACTAGGGTTGCTCGCTGCTGCTGCCGCCGCCCCGGAGCCAGACCCTGATCTTTGAGAAAACCATCGACTTCGACGCCTCCACCGCCTGGCTGGAAGCCAGCACGTTGGCCGCCTGGATGGCACCGTGTTCGGTGAAGGCATAAGGCAGCGTCTTCGAAAACTTGAGCTTGTCGAGGTGGTCGCAATTTGTGACCACCTCGGTTCTCTCGCGGGTCTGAGGCGGCTGGCGGTGTGCTGGTGTCGAGGCCGCCGTCGGCGCCTCCCCGAACGATCGCTCGCTGCCGTATCACCGGGCGGGACCGGGCTGCTTGCGCGTCGGGCGGTGCCAGGCGGCGGGCACGATGGGTTCGAACCGGGGCTGAAGTCCCTGCACGCGCTGCATCGCCAGGCCCTCGCCGAGGGTCTGCGTCAGGTGCTGGTGCAGACGCACCCGGAGAAACCAGAGGCTGGCGCCATCGGCGGCGGTGCGCAACCGGATCCGCAGCCGCTCGGTCTCCAGATTGCCAGCCCCGTCCGGGAGCAGCGCCAGCATGGCCTGTCGGGCGTCCTCGATGTCCACCGATGGGCTGCGAATCGGCGCTTTCGACAGCTGCTGGGCCAGGGTGTCGACGATGGTGCTGAAGATGTGCATGGTGGTATGGGTCTTGAGCGGCCAAGTGGCCATGTCTCCGAACAACGCGCCACCGCGCGGTTTATTCCAACAAATTTTTCCCCGGCGCGGCTGCAGCCGGTTCGCCGTGGGCGCGCTGAGGCCGCTGGGCCGTCCGCTGGGTACGTCGCTGCCGCCCTGCAACAGCAACCCGCCGTGCAACAGGGTGGCCCCTGTCACAAGCCGTTGCTTGCGGTTACAGTGGGTACCAAAGGCTGTGCACAGCGCGGTTTGGAGGGGTGGGTCATGGCATTGCACGAGATCATTTACGTCAGCCTCGCGACGCACGACATGCGTCCGGACGAGCTCGTCAAGCTGCTGGACCACGCGCGCCAGCACAACGCGCGTCGCGGCATCACCGGCCTGCTGCTCTACCACCGCCGGGAATTCCTGCAGCTCATCGAAGGCGAGCGCAGCGCTGTGGAAGCGCTGTACAGCGCCATCTGCCTCGACCCCCGGCACCAGCAGGTGCACACGCTGTGGGATGGCCCCATCGAAACGCTGGGTTTTGGCCAGTGGTCCATGGGTTTTGTGGCGCCCGACGAGACCGTGTTGCGGCAACACCCTGGCTACGAGGATTTGCTGGGCAACAACCTCCACCAACTGCGCCGGGGCTCCAGCGGCAAAAAAATACTGCAGCAGATGCGCGACGAGATCCTGAGCGCCGCTTAAGATGCGCGCCATCGCCGAGCGGCGCTTCTTGTTGATCGCTTGAACAACCCCCTGCCCACCCACCCGGCCGCCGTGCTGGCGCTGGCGTTTCTGGTCACCATTCTGTTGGGCACGGGCTTGCTCATGCTGCCCTGGGCCAGCGCCAGCGGACACAGCGCGCCGTGGCTCACCGCCTTGTTCACAGCCACCTCGGCGGTGTGTGTGACCGGCCTGGTGGTGGTGGACACCGGCACCTACTGGAGCCCGCTGGGCCAGGGGCTGGTGATGGCGCTGTTTCAGCTCGGCGGTTTCGGCATGATGACCTCGGCCGCGCTCATGGGCCTGCTGATCGGGCAGCGCCTGAAGCTGCGCACCCGGCTGCTGTTGCAATCTGAAACCCATGCGCTGTCCATGGGCGACGTGCGTTCGGTGGTGCGCATGGTGCTGGTGGTCACGGTGGTGGTGGAGGCCGTGGTGGCGCTGTGGCTGGCGCTGCGTTTTGCCAGCACGATGGACCTGAGCTGGTCGCAGGCGTTGTGGCACGGTGCGTTCCATTCGGTCTCGGCTTTCAACAACGCGGGTTTCTCCACCTGGCCCGACAGCGTGATGCGCCATGTGACCGACGGCTGGGTGCTGGCGCCGCTGATGCTGGCGATCATCTTGGGCGGGCTGGGTTTCCCGGTGCTCACCGAGCTGTGGGCCAACCGGCGCCGCCGCAACGCGCGCTGGTCGATCCACACCACGCTCACCGTCTGGGGTTCGGCGGCGCTGGTGCTGCTGGGCATGGTGTCGCTCTGGCTGGTGGAGCGCGACAACGCCAAAACGCTGGGTGCGCTCGGTTTGGCCGAGCAATGGCTGGCAGCGCTGTTCACCTCGGTCTCGGCGCGCACGGCGGGCTTCAACGCGCTGGACATCGGCGCGCTGCAGACCGAGTCGCTGGTGCTGCACTATGTGTTGATGTTCATCGGCGGTGGCAGCGCGGGCACCGCCGGCGGCGTGAAGGTGACCACGTTTTTCTTGCTGCTGCTGATCGTGTGGACCGAGATCCGGGGCCGGGCCGACGTGGAGTTTCGCGGCCGGCGCATCGGCACCCCGGTGCAGCGCCAGGCCTTGTCCATCCTGGTGCTCAGCGGCCTGGCGGTGTCGCTCGGGGTGCTGGCCATCGTGCCGATGGCCGAGCACATTCCGCTGGAAAAACTGATGTTTGAGGTGGTGTCGGCCTTCGCCACGGTGGGCCTGTCCACCGGCATCACCGCCGAGCTGCCGCCCGGTGCGCAAGGGGTGCTGATCGCGCTGATGTACGCCGGCCGCGTGGGCGTGGTCACGCTGGCGCTGGCGCTGGCGATCAACCAGGTACCGAGGGCGTACCGTTTTCCTGAGGAGAAACCGATTGTTGGCTAAATCGAATTCCGTGAAGGGCGACAGCGTGGTCGTCATCGGGCTGGGGCGCTTCGGCGCCAGCGTGGCGCGCTCGCTGGTGGCATCGGGCCACGAGGTGCTGGCCATGGACGCCAGCGAGGAGGTGGTGCAAGAGCTGGCCGCCGAGCTGCCCCATGTGGTGCGTGCCGATTCGACCGACTTGCAGGCGCTGCAGCAGCTGTCGGTGACCGATTTCTCGCACGCGGTGGTGAGCATCGGCGCCAACCTGGAGGCCAGCGTGCTGACGGTGCTGAACCTGGCGCAGATGGGCATGAAGGACATCTGGGCCAAGGCCAACAGCCCGCAGCACGGCCGCATTGCCGAGCGGGTGGGCGCGCACCATGTGATCTACCCCGAGGCCGACATGGGCGAGCGGGTGGCGCACCTGGTGACGGGCAAGATGATGGACTTCATCGAGTTCGACGACGGCTTTGCGATCGCCAAGACCCGCGCGCCGATGGAAACGCACAACAAGACGCTGACGCAGTCGAACGTGCGCAGCAAGCACGGCATCACGGTGGTGGGCATCAAGCGCCGCCACCAGGACTTCATCTACGCCAAGGCCGACACCGAGGTCAAGCCGGGCGATCACCTGATCCTGGCCGGGCCAACGCCGTTGATCGAGAAGTTCGCGGCGCTGTACTGAGCGGCAAAACCCCTTCGCCCCCTTCCGCGTTTTGCAAACAAGCCACCAGCTGGCGTTCGATGGGGAAGCCTTCCACCGGCAGGCGTACCGCTCTGACTGGCTGCGAAGCTGGAGGAAGGTCGGCTCCACTCGACTTCGTTTCACGTGCGAGTCACCTTTTGAAGCCTCCCTAGACGGTTCTTTTCGGGTGAGTTCTAGCCTATGAACAGTCGAACTTCAGCTCCAAGTGCTACCCCCTCTGAAGGAAACAACGCGGGAGCGTAGGCAGCCCTCTTTTTGGACTACTTTAGAATTAAATCGCCGAAATAATCGGTGATTCACAGGGGGATATATATGCAATATGCATTCGCACGTCCGTTTCTGCTGGCCGCTTTGTGCGCAGCCAGCTTGGGCCTAACGGCCTGTGGGGGCGGTGGCTCCGACAGTCCGGCAGCCACACCCACACCAACACCCACACCATCTTCTGTCGATGTTTCCAGCGTGAGCATCGCGCCGCTGTCGACCACCGACTGGTGGGGCTATGACGTCGCGCTGACGGCCACCGCCCGCAACACCAGCAACGCCGTGGTTTCGCCCACACCTCAACTGAGCTGGACCTCATCGAGCGCAACGGTCGCGACCGTCAACAGCGCTGGTCTGGTGACGCTGAACCGCCAGGGCACAGCAACCATTTCTGCCGAAACCGCAACGGGTGTGCTGGGCTCGGCCACGGTGATTGCGCGTGGATTTGCAGACCTCGGCTCCTCGGAACTTGACAATCAATGTGTCATTTCCAACGACAGGCTGCAAATCCTGTGCTGGGGGTGGTCGGGTGTTTCCAGTCAGCCGATGATTCCTAACCGGCGCGATCTCGGCAACTACGCTGAACCGACGCCCATTCGCCAAGGTGCGATTCCTGTCAACGCCCGCATCAAACAAGTGTCCGTTTCCACGTCTCACGGCTGTGCACTGACCGAGGCTGGCCAAGTCTTCTGTTGGGGCGATGGTCTTTGGGGAAAGTTGGGCAGCGGCAATGAAAACGACGTCACGGCGCCGGTGGCTGTGGTGCAGGGCCAGATTCCAGCCGGTGTCACTCTGACCAGTATTGGCACTGCGCCTCACCACACCTGCGCAACCGCTAGCGATGGCCGAATCTACTGTTGGGGCGACGGTGCACGGCTGCCCGTTACTGGGCTGCCGCTCGGCAACTCGGCTCAGGTCGAACCTCTGTTGGCGAACTTGAGCCAAGTCGCCACTGGCGTCAGCATGGTGGCGGTTTTGCCGGGTCTCAACCGCGGTTGGGCTTTGGGAGACAACGGTCGAGCCTATGTCTGGACCTCCGATAGCCGAGCGATGACGCTGGTTGAACAGGGTCTGGTGCCAGTGAACGTGCGTCTGGTTCAAATCAGCGCCGACGACCAATTCGCTTGTGCGGTGGGTGATGATGGACGGGCGTATTGCTGGGGCAATGGCTTTGGCCTTCGTTTCGGTGACGGAGGCGATACATTCCGCGGCGGCCTCTCCGCGCCAACGGTTGTGGCCCGAGGTGCCGTACCCGCTGGCGTGCGACTGGTGTCGGTCACGGTGGGCGGTATATCCAACGCCAGCTGTGCATTGGGCGGCGACGGCAACATTTATTGCTGGGGCAGAGGCTTCGAAGGCTCGCTGGGCAACGGCAACCTCGCAGACAATGTGGCACTCACACCGACCCGGGTGCTGGACGGCGAGCGGCCAACGGGTGTGATGTTCACCCATGCTGCGTGCGGTCAGTACCACTGCACGGCGCTCGGTGACGATGGCCGTGCCTACACCTGGGGCTACAACGAAGGCCGTGCGCTCGCGCGACCCACCACCGTGCGCGCCGTCGCACAACCAACGCTGGTGACCCGACCGAACCGCGACTGATCGGCAAGCTGTCCAGAAAAGCCCGGGAGCCGTCAATCGCCTCCCGGGCTTTTTTGCGCTCGGGGTGTCCAATGTATGGCTGTTCGCCAAGCCGCTGCAGTCAGCTTTTGGGTGCAACGCCGTTGACCCGGCGCGACCCAACTTCCGTCATGTGGTGGTCTGCAACTGTGTGCAAGCTGTTGCCATGGATGGGCTGACGGCCCGATAGGCCGTTCAGACCGCCAGGCCAGGCGGCCGCCGCCTGGCGGCGTTCGGTTCCCCGCCCCCTTCCGCGTTTTGCAAATAAGCCACCAGCTGGCGCGCTGGCGCAGACAGCGGCGCGTCGCTGCGCCAGACCAGGGACCACTGGCGTTCGATCGGGAAGCCTTCCACCGGCAACCGCACCCAGGGCGCTCCGGTGGCGGTCGCTGAGGCCGCACCGCCCGCTTCCACCGCCAGGGCCGACACCACGGCCAGCCCCAGGCCCGCGCCCACTGCGTGTTTGATGGCTTCGTTGCTGCCCAGGCTCATGGCGATGCGGGGGGCGAAGCCGTGGTCGGCAAAGTGGCGCTCGGCCACCAGGCGGGTGCCGCTGCCGGCTTCGCGCATGAGCCAGCGTTCTTCGCTCAGCGCGCTCAGGGGCACCGGCTGCGGGCTGTGGGCCAGCGGGTGGCTGCTGGGCGCGATGACGACCAGCGGGTTGTCGAGAAACGGCAGGCTTTGCAGCGGCAGCTCGGCGGGCGGCAGCATCATCACCGCCAGGTCGTCGGCCTGACGGTGCAGGCGGGCGATGACGCGGTCGCGGTTTTCCACCGCGAGGTCGATGTCCACCCCGGGGTGCAGCGCGGCAAACGGGCCCAGCAGGTCGGGCACGAAGTATTCGGCGGTGGTCACCGCGGCGATGCGCAGCCGCCCGCGCAGCAGGCCGTGCAGGTCGCCCAGGCGGTCTTCAAAGCGCTGCCAGCAGGCGGCGATGTCGGTCACGGTGCTTTGCAGCGCTTCGCCGGCCGGGGTGAGGCGGATGCCGCGGCCCAGCGGCTCGAACAGCGGTTCACCCACCAGCGCGGCCAGCTCGCGCAG
>JALOSH010000123.1 GCA_025458545.1 Hydrogenophaga sp. | reverse complement strand
ACAGCAGCTGCTTGTCGGGCCAGGCGTCGTGCACTGCTTGCACGTGATCGAAATGATCCTCGCCGTACCAGTGGAACCCGGTGCCCCAGACGTACCGGGAGGCTTCGGCATCGGCGTACACCGTGCCCGCGCGTTCCACCATCAGGTCGCGGTTGTGGTCCCAGATCACGATCTTCACGTGGCCCAGCCCAGCCGCTGCCAGCGCCGGGCCCAGGTGGTCGCGAACGAAATCTCGCTCCTCTTCGGCGCTGTAGATGCAGGAGTCCCAGCGTTGGACGGCCGCAGGTTCGTTCTGCACCGAGACCCCCCACACCGGCACACCATGCTCGGCATAGGCCTGGATGAAGCGCACGTAACACTGTGCCCACGCGCTACGGTACTCGGGCAAGAGATGTCCGCCATGGTTCATGTCACCGTTGCTCTTCATCCAGGCCGGCGGGCTCCAGGGCGATACCAGAAGCTGGATCGGTGACGGAGCGACCCGCTGAGCGGCCTTGATGAAGGGCAGCAAGGCCTGTTCATCGCGGGCGATGCTGAAGCCGTTGAGATCCACGTCGCCCGGTGTGGCCGCGTGGGCGTAATTGCCCAGCGCGAAGTCGCAGCTGTTCATGTGCACCCGGCACAGGGTGTAGCCGTGACCGCTGTCGCGGGCGAACCAGGCTCGCAGCACCGCTTCTTGTTGCGTTGGACTCAGAGCCAGCCAGGTGTGCGCCGCGGCTTCGGTGAAGGCGCCTCCGAAGCCGAGCATGGTTTGAAACGGCTTGCCCGGATCGATCCAAAGCGAAGCCGGTGCTCCCATGTTGTCGGTGGCGGGTGGCAGATCCGCTGGGGACAGGCGGTGTTGGGAACCTTCGGCGGTGATGAAGCAGTGCATCGCAGGTCGGTTTAGGTTGGGCGGCATTCAGTGGTGTGGCCGCTGGGTGCTCAAGGACAAAAAAATGCCCCAGCGAAGGCGCTGGGGCATGGTCTGAGCCGATGCTCAGCGGGTCCAGCCGATGCCGTCGATGTTGAGCGGCACCCGGATGTTGGATCCGGCGGGCTTGCCGGTGAAGCTGTAGCGGTCGGCGATGTAGAACGGGTTGACGACCAGACGGAAATCAAGCCTCGGATTCACGGCGCGGAAGGCTTGCAGCGGAATCGACACCCGGCACCAGGTTCCGGTGTTGCAGTAGCCGAATTCGCCATTCCCGATCTGGACGAACGCTTCCTGCCCGTTGCCATCCACGTCCAGGGTGGACACACCGACCTCGATCCGGCCCGGGTAGGTGGTGTTGACCCACATGTTGACGGTCGAGAAGGCCGAGAGGTTCTGCGTCGTGCCGCCGGTCTGCGGGTTGTAGAGCAAACCCCATCCGTAACCCGCCGGCGCCGGCGTGATGCGCATGCTCACCGCCCCGTCACCCGGCGCTGCAGCGATGGTGGTGTCGGCCAGGTTTCTTGGTGCCGTGAAGCCGTCGAAGGCGTCCAGGTTGTAGCCAGTGACCAGCGAAGCGCCTGCCGCGTCGGAATACAGCGTGAACGCATTGCCACCGAATGCCGGGTTGATGGTGGGCGGCACGAAGTACACCGCATCGGCGTCGGTCAGACTGGCGTTCTCCCAGGTGTTGGGAGGGAACAGGTTCTGAATCGCATAGCGTGGCTGGCGGTTCACGTTGAACAGACCCCAACCGTCGTCGCTCAGCTTCCAGGGTTCGTCGAACGCCGAGAAGTAGAAGATGTTGACCGGACCGTTGCCGCTCAGAAGGCTCTCCCGGCGCCATTCCGCGAGGCGCTGGAAGTACATCTTCTGGTTCACCGGATGGGCGCGGAAGGCCTGGTCTCCGGTGATGCGGGCCTTCCAGCCGGTCTCGGTGATCGCGATCGGCATCCTGCTCAAGCCCACGCTGTTCAGCGCATCGCGTGTGGCCTGGTATTGCTTCTTCAGTTCGACGATGCTGGCGTCCATCATGGCCGTGGCCCGTGCCGGTCCGGCTGGCACGCTTAGCTGTTTCCAGTCCCAGTACAGCGGGCTGTTGGGAAACTCGGTGTCGATGACCGGGTAGGCGTGGATGGCCGCGAAATCGATCTGGTCAACCACGGCCCGGGGCAGCGGGTTGCTGAACACCTGGAAGTTGTCGTCGGTGGTCACCGGTTGTGGCACCCGGTCCCGCACATATTTGATGTACACCGCCATGTCGGCGGGGTCGATCCGGTCGGCTGAGAAGTCCACGATGTTCTCGTTGCCGACGCTGACCGTGAGGATGACGTTCCGGTATTTCGGGTCGTTCGCCAAAGCAATGGCCCGGTCGAGTTCGCGCAGGTTGGCTGCCTTGATTTCTTCGACTCTGTTCGGATTCAGTTCGAATTTGAATCCGCCCATGAAGGCGCCCAGCTGCACCTTCATGTCAAGGTTGTTGTCAACGATCACGTCGAGGGTCTGCCGGGCCACCTTGTCGCCGCTGTCGAAAATGCGGATCAGGCGGATATCGGCCTGTATCAGCAACCGCATGTCTTGCAGGAGGTTGGCAGGCGGGATGTTTTCGTTCACCAGATCCGCCGCGCTGGCGGCGGTGCGGTAGGGCCCGTAGGCCACCGCCTGACGCGCCAGGTACTCCGCAGGCAAGGGGCGGGGGTTCGTCACAAACACCGCGGTGGAGGGCGGAGCGACGGTGATCTCGCCACCGCCACCGCAGGCGCTCAGCACGGCCACCATCAGCATGGCCACGCCGGCCCGTGCCCGACGCAATGAAAACAAAGGCAGAAGCAACTGCCCGGGAGACATCTTGGTGTGGGTACTCATGGTGACTCGCCTCAGAAGTTGTACTTGATGCCGACACCGAACCAGTTGCCAGCCTTGCTGGCGCGGGAATCGACGGCATTGATGGTGGCGTTGGAGGGCATGCCCAGTGGCGCCAGGCCCTTTTTGCGGTAGTGAACCATGCCGGCGAAAGCCGAGGCTTCCCAGCCGTTGCCGTAGTTGTAGGTGGCTCCGATGGTGTTCACCAGCGCCGAGTTGCTCTGGCCCCGTTCGCTCGGGTTGTTGGTGCTCGCCTTGCCGATGTAGACCAGGCCAGTGGAGTAGGTCCACTTGTCCATGCGGTAGCGGGCACCGAGTGCAAAGTCGGTCGAGCGAGCCGCGTAGCCCGGGTTCGGGACACCGTTGAGCGTGCCACCCCAGTTCACGTTGAAGGGAAAGTTGAACTGGATGGGGGGCCCGTCCAGAGCGACCACCGCGTACGCGCCACTCCAGCGGTTGTGGCGGACAGCGCCTGACAGCTCGATCTTGGGACTGTATTGATAGATCGCCTGCAGCACCGCCACGCTTTGGCCGGACTTGCCCAACCGACCATCTGCTGCGGGATCGTAAAAGGGCGCGTAAAAGCCCGCCGCACCGAACGAGGAGGGCGTGCCGTTGCGGCTGTCCTGGTACATCGCGTCAATCGACAGGGGCCCTTTGCCATAGTGGGTCCACAGCTCATAGAGCTGGGGCTTGTGGACCTTGAAATCGTCGGAGCCACGGTCGTAGGTCACCTCGAACACCATGTCGCCCTCGGCCACGTCAAACACCCGCGAGGTGTAGCGGAATGCGCGGGTCAGGTTGCGGTAGGCGGCGCCTGTGCCCGCCCAGGCGGTGGACAGGCCGAGATTGGAGCCAAACGGGAAGTCGCCGAACTGCCAGGTGCGCGACACCGTTTCACCCACGGTGACCGTGCCGTAATCCTCGTGGCTGAGTGCGATGTTCCGTTCGCGCACGAAGCCAGGCGTGTCGATCTTGCCGTCGCGAAAGTTCTGGCTCAAGGTACCGGTCAGGTTGAAGCCGCCCCCCAGGTTCTGCTTGGCGCTCAACCACAACTGGAACTGCGAAAAACCCGTGACGTCGGTCGACAGCTTGCGGCCGGGCACCACCGCGTCGGCCCAGATCCGCTGGCGGTCTGTTTCCGGGCTGAGCTGGCAGCCTTCGGACGGGCACTGGTTGTTGCCCACAGTCGCCGAGACTTCACCGAAGCCCTTGAGGGTGAACATGCCATCGGGTCCGAATTCGATCGCTTGAGCGGGTATTGACATGGCCAGCGCCAGCAACGCCGTGCCGTTTCGCGGCCAATGGGAGGGCGGACTCAGGCGGGCCTTCTTGGGTGCAGGGCGCAGATCAGGCGTGCAGATGGCTTGACTCATGGCGGTTGTGTCTCTGTAAATGTGAAAGCGCTTTCATGATCATATTTACGTGGTGTGCCACAGGCACCGGTATTTACCCTAGCGCCGAGCGGCTGTGCCTTCTTCCCCACTGCGCACGCTCGCCCAATACCCACAAGCCTTCAGGTGCCAACCGCCGCTCTGTCAAATGCGGATTCCCGCGAGCTGGGGAGGGTCGGCCACCACCCAGATCCGTGCGATCGGTGTGGTTTTTCACCCGATGCCTCGCTACCACTTTTGGCGGGGTAAACCATTAGGGGTAAGCCTTAGCATGCAATATGAAAGCGCTTTCACTATCATTTGAGACGGACTGTTTTTGTATGAAGCAAAGGACGCTGACATGAGATTCCTCCACGTTTGCCAATGGGCTCTGGTGGTGGCTTTCGCCGGCAACGGCGCAGCCCTCGCGCAGCCGGTCAAACTCGGTGCCGGCACCTACTTTCTGGCGCCCAAGGGCAGCGACAAACCCTTGCCCGCAGCACCCGGGCGCACCGATGCGCTGTTGAAGACCGCGGCTCAAACCAACCAGTGGTACTCCACGCTGCTGTTTGCGGCCAAGCCTGAAGCCATCTTCGTGCAACCGATCACCGTGAAGACGACGCCTGCGGGGCTGGAGCTCGCGCTGCCTGTCAAGGAAGTGGTGCCGACCTGGCGACGCGATGTCGAAATCCGCTACCCGCACAAAGATCCGCTGGTGATCTCGCCGATGGCGTTCGAGCCCGGGGCCGCCAAACTGGCCAAGGCCGACGACTGGTCGATCGATATCACGATGGCCCGCGGCGCGGATGAGATGCGGGTGACGGTCGTCCGCGGCAGCCCGATTGTTCCGATTCTGGTCAGCCGAGGCGATGTGCGCTTGCGTCTGCCGGTGGCGGGCGAGCGGCTGCACACGGGAGCGGATGCGCGCGTGCTCGCTTTGAAGGTCGGCGCAAAAACCTATGCCCTCTTCGCGCCCACAGGCGTGCGCTGGGAGCAGGTTTCGGCCACCGAATGGAATGCCCGCCTGCCCGAGGGCAAGGGCTATCTCTCCGCCGCCGCACTGCCAGACGACAAGGCGGAAACCTTGGCGCTGTTCACCCGGCATGCCTACGCCTTCGTGCAGCAGACCCGTGTGGAGTGGCGTTACGACGAAGCGTCGAGCAAGGTCGAGACCACCTTCAAGACCGCCACCAAGGCCATGGAAGGACCCGACAACGGTCCTTTGCTGGGGCTGTATCCGCACCACTGGTTTCAGAACGCCTCGGTCGAAGGCAAGCTGGGTCCGGCCTTCGACACCGTGCGCGGCCAACTGCGTCTGCTCGCCGCACCACAGTTCAAGACCACGTACACGCACAACGGATTTGTGCCGTACTGGCCCGCCATCAAGGACTCGCCGCGCCTGTCCGAACTGCAGGACGTGATGTCGCGCGACCTGCGCGATGCGCGGCGCGAGATGCTGCAGGTCGGCCAGAGCGCCTACTGGCAGGGCCTGGGACTGCAGCGCACGATGAAACTGGCCGATGTCTTCGAACAGCAGGGCGACCTGGCAGGGCGCGATCGGTTGCTGGCGATGGTGAAGAAGCGTGCCGAAGAGTGGCTGGATGGCAGCGGCAGCAAAAACTATGTGCACGTCAACAAATCGATCGGCAACACAGCCATCTATCCGGACGAGTTCTTTGCCGTGACCGAACTCAACGACCGGCATTTCTGGTACGGCTACTGGATCCGCACAGCGGCCGAGATTGCATTGCGCGATCCCTCCTGGATTGCCAAAGACCAGTGGGGGGGAATGATCGAGTTGCTGATTGCGGACATTGCCACCACCGAGCGTGGGAAGGCCGAAGCGCCTTTCTTGCGCACGTACGACGCCTACGAAGGCCACTCCTGGGCCAATGGCATCGGCGTGGGGGAGTTCGGCAACAACAACGAATCGTCGTCCGAGGCCATCAACGCCTGGTCGAGTCTGATTCTCTGGGGTGAAATCACAGGCGACAAGGCGCTGCGCGACCTCGGTATCTTCCTTCGCACCACCGAGATCCAGGCGATCAACCACTATTGGTTCAACATCCACGGGCTGGTGTTCGCGCCCGAGTACAAAAATGCCGACGTCAGCCTCGTGTTTGGTGGTCAATACATGCACAACACCTGGTGGACCGACGAGCCACGGCAGATCACGGGCATCAACCTGTTGCCCATCACGACCGCCCACCTGTATCTGGCCACCGACCCGAAGTTCGTCAGAAAGAACCTCGATGCGCTGCAGGCCGAGATGAAGGTCTATGAAGAACATGGCAAGCGGCC
>JALOSH010000122.1 GCA_025458545.1 Hydrogenophaga sp. | reverse complement strand
GGCCGAGGGCGAGACCCTGGAAGCCTGCGCCGAGGTGCTGCAGGCGGTGTTTGGGTACGACGCCTTTCGCGGCCCGCAGGCCGACATCGTCACCCACGTCAGCACCGGCGGCGACGCCCTGGTGCTCATGCCCACCGGCGGTGGCAAGTCGCTGTGTTATCAGATCCCGGCCATTGTGCGCGAGCGCGGCGGCCACGGGCTGGCGGTGGTGGTCTCGCCCCTGATCGCGCTGATGCACGACCAGGTGGGCGCCTTGCTTGAAGCGGGCGTGGCCGCGGCGTTCCTCAATTCCAGCCTGAGCAGCGAAGAAGCACAGGCGATCGAAAAGCAAATGCTGCGCGGCGAGATCACGCTGCTCTACGCCGCGCCCGAGCGCCTGACCACGCCGCGCTTTCTGGCGCTGCTCGATTCGTTGCACGAGCGCGGCAAGCTGTCGATGTTCGCCATCGACGAGGCGCATTGTGTGAGCCAGTGGGGCCACGACTTCCGGCCCGAATACCGCGCGCTGGTGGTGCTGCACGAGCGCTACGCCAGCGTGCCGCGCGTGGCGCTCACCGCCACCGCCGACGACCTGACCCGCGAAGACATCGTGACGCACCTGCAACTGCAGGACGCGCGCCGCTTCGTCAGCAGCTTCGACCGGCCCAACATCCGCTACACCATCGTCGAAAAGAAAGACGGCACCCAGCAACTGCTGCGGTTCATCCGCGACGAACACAGCGGCGCGGGCGGGCACGACGCGGGCATCGTCTACTGCCAGTCGCGCAAGCGGGTGGAAGAAGTGGCGAGCATGCTGTGCGACGCCGGGTTCAACGCACTGCCCTACCACGCCGGGCTGGACGCCGCCGTGCGCCAGCGCCACCAGGACCGTTTCTTGCGCGAAGAGGGCGTGATCATGGTCGCCACCATCGCCTTCGGCATGGGCATCGACAAGCCCGATGTGCGCTTTGTGGCGCACCTGGACATGCCCAAGAACATCGAGGGCTACTACCAGGAGACCGGCCGCGCCGGGCGCGACGGCGAGGACGCCAGCGCCTGGATGGTCTACGGCCTGCAAGACGTGGTGAACCAGCGCCGCATGATCGACGAGGCCAGCGACTGCCGGCGGGTGCGGCTGCTGTCGTACTTCGGCGAAGCCAGCCAGCCCTGCGGCAATTGCGACAACTGCATTTCGCCGCCCGCGCTCGACGATGCCACCGAGTCCGCGCGCAAGCTGCTCTCTTGTATCTACCGCGTGCAGCAGTCCAGCGGCATGGCGTTCGGCGCCGGGCACATCATGGACATCCTGCGCGGCAAGGTCACCGAGAAGGTGACGCAATACGGGCACGACAAGCTCAGCACCTTCGGTATTGGCGCCGACCTGGGCGAAACCCAGTGGCGCGCGCTGATGCGCCAGCTGATCGCGCGCGAAGCCATCACCGTGGATTCGGCGCACTTCAACACGCTGCACCTGGCCGATGCGGCACGCGCCATTCTGAAGGGCGAGGCACCGGTGTGGCTGCGCCACGCCAGCGAGAAGAAGCCGACCACACGCAGTTCGCGAGGCGCCAAGAAAGCGGCCACGGCACCCGACGGCCAGCCGCTCAGCCTGGCCGAACGCGACTGCCTGGACGCCCTCAAGGCCTGGCGCGCCGGGGTGGCGCGCGAACACAACCTGCCCGCCTTCGTGATCTTTCACGACGCCACCTTGCGCGCCATCGCGGCTCAACAACCGCGCACAACGGCCGATCTGGAGGGGATCTCGGGGCTGGGCGAAAAAAAACGCGCGGCCTACGGCGCCGACGTGCTGCGCGTGGTGAGTGCTTTTGTGTGAGCCGGGCGCGGTGGCGGAGAACCATCGTCTGATGCGGCGATTTCTGAACGACCGTCTGTCGGGCGGGACGCGTTTTTTCCGGACTTCCTACTCAAGCGCTGCAGGGGTGCGCCGAAGTGGAGGGTGTAGCCGTCAAAGGTTTGACTGGCGCCTGTTAGCACCCACCCGGAGACCCCCATGTTTTTCAAGCTGCCCTGGTTCGGAAAAGGCAACGACGACAAGTACCACGACACCCAGGTGCTGGAGTTGGACTTTCTGGTGGACGAGTTCCACGACGCCATGGCCGACATCCAGGACCCGATGCGCACCCGGCTGCACGCGGCGCTGATCTCCTGCCAGAGCCCCAAAGATCTGTGGTTCCTGCGCGGCAAGCTGTTCAACCTGATCTCCAAGCACCACTGCGAATACGTGGCCCACGAGCGCGTCGCCCGGCTGGACCAGAAGATGCAGTTCTTCGTCGGCCACCACCCGGACCACACGCCCGAGGAATTGCCCTCCGGGCCGATGGCCTTGCTCCATTAACCCCCCCGCGCCGCGCTGCGCGCGTCACCCCCCAGGGGGCAACGCTGGCGGCCCGGCGGAGCCGGTTCCGCGGCGTTCTGGTGGCGAGCACTTCGCTCTGGCGTCATGACTTGATTTCCAGTTTTTTTTCATGGTGAGTCTCCTCGTTTGGCCCGTCCTTGAGACGGGCTTTTTCTTGGGCGCTGAGGGCGGATGGCGGGGTTTCTAGAATCGGTCCATGGTTGTCCACAAGCCCATCCTCATCCTCAAGACCGGTTCCACCCACGCGCACATCCGCGAACGGCTGGGCGACTTTGAGGACTGGGTCGCGGCTGGCCTGCACAAAGGAGGCGCCACGGTGCTGACACACGACGCGCAGGATGGCGCGGCACCGCCACCGCTCGACACCGTGGCGGGTGTGGTCATCACTGGATCGCACGCCATGGTGAGCAATCGCGAGCCCTGGAGCGAGGCGCTGCTGCCCTGGCTGCGAGAGGCCGTGGCCGAGACCAAGCCGGTGCTGGGCATCTGTTATGGCCACCAGCTGCTGGCCCACGCGCTGGGTGGTGTGGTGGCGCACCACCCCGAAGGCGTGGAAATCGGCACCGTGGGTGTGCAGCGGCACCTGGCCGCACACGACGACCCCTTGCTCGGCGCCTTGCCCGACACCTTCGATGCCCAGGCCACGCACTGGCAGTCGGTGCGGCGGCTGCCACCGGGCGCGGTGTTGCTGGCGGGCAATGCGTTCGAGCCGCACCACGCGTTTCGCGTGGGTCGTTGCGCCTGGGGTGTGCAGTTTCACCCGGAGTTCTCGGCCCAGGCGCTGGGGGCCTATCTGGACGGCCTGGACGCAGTGCTCCAGCGCGAGGGGCGCGACGCAGCACACATCAGCGCAGGTTTGAAAGACACCCCGGAAGCGGCGTCGGTGCTGCCAGCGTTTGCGCGGTTTGCGCTGGACCCAGAGCGCTGAATCAGCCGACGCGAAGTGGCTGAGCCAAGAACGCTGCGGAACCGGCTCCGCCGGGCTGCCAGCGTTGCCCCCTTGAGGGGGTCGTGCGCAGCACGGCGGGGGTGGCCCTCTAGAACCCAATGGTTCTGGCTTCGCGCACCTCGGGCTTGATGCGGTGCTCGGCTTCGAGCTGGGCGAGAAATTCTTCTGGTGCCAGGGTTTCGGCCAGGATCTCGACCTGACGCCGAACCGCCGCGAAGTCGCCCGGGCACAACTGCTCCAGCTTGGCCAGGCGCTTGGCGCAATCGGGCGTGAGCGCCGCCGCGTCGCCCGCCAGCGCTTCCACCACGAACATGCGTTCGCGCTGTTCGCGGGTGAGCGGCTTGAAGCGGATCTTGAAGGTGAAGCGCCGCAGCGCCGCCTGGTCGATGCTCTCCATCAGGTTGGTGGTGCAGACAAAGATGCCGTTGAAACGCTCCATGCCTTGCAGCATTTCGTTGACTTCGGTCACCTCGTAGGTGCGCTGCGCGCCGCGCCGGTCCTGCAGAAAGCTGTCGGCCTCGTCGAGCAGCAGCACGGATTTTTCGGCCTCGGCCTCGCGGAACATCGCGGCCATCTGCTGCTCGGTCTCGCCCACGAACTTGCTCACCAGGTCGCTGGCGCGGCGGATCATGAGCGGGCGGTCCAGCTGCTGGGCGATGTGTTCGGCCAGCGCTGTCTTGCCGGTGCCGGGCGCGCCGTGGAAACACAGGCAGCCGTGCCCGCGCGCCTTGAGCGCGGCGATGATGCGCGGCAGCTCGTGGCGCGACTCGACATTGAGCATGTCCAGGCTGTACTGGGTGACGCTGGGGCGTTGCACCGCGTCGGGCTGGCGGCCCAGGGCCTGGTCGGCGTTCTTGAGCTGGCGCTCGATCAGCTCGTCGAGCATCGGGCCCGAAGCGCCCATCTTGCGGCGCCCCGCCGCCTTGGCGGGCACCGAGGCCAGGTGGGCGAAGCGCAACGCGGTGCGGATCTGCGCCGGCGTGAGGCCCTTGCGCGCGGTCAGGCGCGCCACCAGCGCGTCGGACACCGGCGCGCCTTCCAGCGTCTTGCGCACCAGCTGTTCGCGGGCGCCGGGTGGCGGGCTCTTCAGTTCCAGGTGGTAGGCAAAGCGGCGGCGGAACGCCGGGTCGATCTGCTCGATGCGGTTGGTCACCCACACCGTGGGCACCGCGTTGGATTCGAGGATCTGGTTGACCCAGGCCTTGCCGCTGACGCTGGCACTCGGCGGCGCGCTCACCTGTTCGGCGCGCGCCATGTACTGCGCGGCCTCGCTGCTGATCGGCGGGAACACGTCTTCCACCTCGTCGAACAACAACGCCGAATGCGCCGTGCCCTTCAGGAACACCTGGGCGATCTGCAGGGAGCGGTAACGGTCTCGCCCGCTGAGCGCATTGCCGTCGCGGTCGGCGTATTCCACCTCGAACAGTTCCAGCCCTGCGGCCTGCGCGACCACGCGGGCGAGTTCGGTTTTACCGGTGCCGGGCGGGCCGTACAGCAGCACGTTCACCCCGGGCTCCTTGCGAGCCACCGCTTCGCGCAGCAAACCACACAGCAGCCGGACGTCTTCGCCCACATAGTCGAAATCGGTGGGGGTCAGCGCGGAGCGCGCCGCCGGGCGGGTGAAAACCGCCATCAGCTCGCTCTCGCTGCGGTACTCGCGCATCAGCACCGGCGGAAGCTTTTCGCTGACCTTCATCAGGTCGGCCAAGTCGGTGATGTTGTGCTCGGAGATCAGGTTCTCCACCATGCCGATGCGCTCCAGCCGCGAACCGGCGCGCAGCGCCTCGCCCACCTCGCTGGCCTTCACCCCGGCCACGTCGGCAATCGCCGCATACGCTTCGGGCGCGTTGTTGACCTTGAACTCCACCAGGATGGAGCGCAGGTCGCGCTGGTATCGCGCCAAGGTGCCATAGAGCAGCAGCGCGCGTTCGGCGCGGTTGAGTTGCAGCAGCCCGGCCAGCGCGTCGATGTTTTTCTCGACCAGGGTGGATTGTTTCTTCAGCGCCTGGGAAAGCCATTCGCCGGTGACGGCCAGCACCGAGAGCAGGTCCTTGGGCGACTCCTTGGCGTATTCGTCCAGATAGAAGAACAGCGTGCCTTCTTCGTACGGACCCCGCCACAAGCCGTAGCGCTCCATGAAAGCGGCGGTGGTGAGCTTGCCGTGGCCGCTCCAGAGTTCGTTGTCTTTGCAGCGGCGTTCCAGAAATTCGCGCACCCGGCTCAGCACGGTCTGCGGCCAGACCAGGTGGCGGCCGGCCAGGGCCAGCAAGGTGTTGAGGTCGCGCCGCACGTTGAAACGCGGTCCCTGCCGCGCGGCCAGGGTGAGCACGAAGTGCGAACACATGAGGTCCAGCACCGGCGCATGGCGCAGACCGGGCGGCACGAACACCCGCGCGTCCAGCGCCACGGCATGGCGCGGCTCGCGGGTTTCGCGCGACTCAGGCACGGCACGCGTCGCAGGCCCGGCGGGCTGCAACAGGCGTTTGGGCATTCAGACCTCCAGTCATCACAACAGGGGAGCAGGGCCGGAACCCCGGCTTTGAGCGGACCATAACCCAGCTTGATGCTTCATGGAAGCGGTTGATGGAGCATCCGTGATGGATTTGTGGGGCTTTTCCCAGGGATGCTGCCGCGCCTCCAGGCACTACCATCGCGTGATGCTGAAACGACATGACATTGAGGCCGCTGCGCAGCGGCTGGTGGGCCAGGTGCTCGACACGCCTTGCGTGGAATCGCGCACCATCTCCCAGCTCACCGGCTGCCAGGTGTTCCTGAAGTTCGAGAACCTGCAATACACCGCTTCGTTCAAGGAACGTGGTGCCTGCAACAAGCTCTCGCAACTCACGCCCGAAGAGCGCGCCCGCGGCGTGGTGGCCATGAGCGCGGGCAACCACGCCCAGGGGGTGGCCTACCACGCGCAGCGCCTCGGGCTGCGCGCGGTGATCGTCATGCCGCGCTTCACCCCGGGCGTGAAGATCGAGCGCACCCGTGGCTTCGGTGCCGAGGTGGTGCTGCACGGCGACACGCTGGACGCATCACGCGCCCACGCCCGGGAGCTGGCGGCGAGCCAGGGTCTGGTGTTTGTGCACCCTTATGACGACGAGGCCATCGTGGCCGGGCAGGGCACGGTGGCGCTGGAGATGCTGCGCGCGCAGCCCGACCTGGACACGCTGGTGATCGCCATCGGCGGCGGCGGCCTGATCGCCGGCATGGCCACGGCGGCCAAGGCGATCAAGCCCGACATCCGCATCATCGGCGTGCAGGCCGAGCGCTTCCCGGCCATGTTCAACGCCATCAAGGGCACCCACTGGCCGCAGGGCAGCAGCAGCATCGCCGAGGGCATTGCCGTTGGCACGCCGGGCGACATCACCCAGGCCATCGTGCGCGACAAGGTGGACGATCTGGTGCTGGTGGACGAGGGCGACATCGAACAGGCGATCGTGATGCTGCTGGAGATCGAGAAAACGCTGGTGGAAGGCGCGGGCGCCGCCGGGCTGGCGGCGGTGCTGAAGTACCCCGAGCGATTTGCCGGACAGAAGGTGGGCCTGGTTTTGTGCGGCGGCAACATCGACCCGCTGCTGCTGGCCTCCATCATCGAGCGCGGCATGGTGCGCGCCGGGCGGCTGGCGCGCGTGCAGGTCAACGCGCGCGATGTGCCGGGCAACCTGGCCCGCATCACGGCCATCGTGGCCGACGCCGGCGCCAACATCGACGAGGTGCACCACCAACGCGCCTTCACCTTGCTGGCGGCGCAGAACGTGGCCATTGAACTGGTGCTGCAGACGCGCGGCCGGGAGCACATCACCCAGGTGATTGAAAAGCTGCGCGAAGCCGATTTCGAGGCCACCCTGCTGTGATCGCGGGCCCATCCCCATGAGCGAGAGCCCGCCGGTCACCACCGAGACGCTGGAAGCCGCCTTGCGCGACTGGTTTGCGCCCTGGGTGCAGGCGCTCGGCCTGAAGGTCGAGCACTTTGCCAACGGCCAGGCCACTTTGCGCCTGCCGTATTCCGACGAACTCGCGCGCATCGGCGGCATGGTGTGCGGCCAGGCGCTGATGGCGGCGGCCGACACCGCTATGGTGCTGGCCATCGTCACGCAGCTCGGCAACCGACGCCCCATGACGACGGTGCAACTCAACACGAGTTTCCTCAAGCCTTTGGCTGGACAGGACGCGCTGGTGACCGCGCGGGTGGTTCGCGCGGGCAAGAACCTGGTGTTCGGCGAGATCGACATCGTGTCCGCCAGCGACGGCAAAAGCGTG
>JALOSH010000121.1 GCA_025458545.1 Hydrogenophaga sp. | reverse complement strand
GCCGATGCCGGCGGTGCGCGCGATGATGCTCATGCCGTTGGGGTATTCGAGCTGGTCCAGCGCGGCCTTGAGGTCCTGGCGGTCTTCGCCCTCGATGCGTCGGCTCACGCCACCGCCGCGCGGGTTGTTGGGCATCAGCACCACGTAGCGGCCCGCCAGGCTGACAAAGGTGGTCAGCGCCGCGCCTTTGTTGCCGCGCTCTTCCTTCTCCACCTGGACCAGCAGCTCCTGGCCTTCCCGGATCACGTCGTTGATGCGCGCCTGCGAGGGCGACACGTTGCCCTGGAAGTAGTTGCGCGAAATCTCCTTGAACGGCAGGAAGCCGTGGCGGTCTTCGCCGTAGTCGACAAAGCAGGCTTCGAGCGAGGGCTCGACGCGGGTGACGACGGCCTTGTAAATGTTGCCCTTGCGCTGCTCGCGCCCTTCGATTTCGATTTCGTAGTCGAGCAGTTTCTGCCCGTCCACGATCGCCAGGCGGCGCTCTTCGGCCTGCGTGGCGTTGATCAGCATGCGTTTCATGATGCGTTTTCCTTCGTTCTGACACTGACATGGCACCGGGACGAACCCAGGCGCCGACCGGCCGTGAAACAGCGGAAAAGCGCGAACGGGGGAGGAATTGCCGGAGAGCCACCGACCCGGTGCCCACCCGGCGTTGGCCGGGTGTGTGGGGTGTTCGAGGCGGGGCACGCGGTGTGTGCCGCGTCGAACCGCCGGGTCAGGGCGTAGGCGCGTGGACTTGGGTGAGCAGGGAGGGCTTGATGGCTGTCGGAGACATGGATCGCGCCGGGGAGGTCTCTGGCTTCACTTCATCCTCAACCAGCCGCTTCCCGGAGCCTCGTTGGCGTCTCGGGCGGGCGGCTGGCCGATTGGGGTATTCCGTTTTCGGGTTCGCAGTTTTCTGACGGTTTCGCCCCTGGCTTCCAACGGACCGGTGTGCGGCTCCAGCCTCTTCAATGAGGGCGTGGGGAGTGGCAGACAGGTCCCTGTGCCAGGGGTGGCAACTTGTGTCCAGTCGGGTTCCTGCATCCGATGCCTCGGGAACCTGCTGGCTGTGACTGCCTTAAACTTAAGGAAATCAATCACTTACAGCACATGACTGGCGCATCGCATTATAGTGCGCTCCCCCGGTCTCTGTGGCTGGTATTTCCAGCGCAATTCCTTGAATTCCAAGCCCACACTCCAGACCGCAGCGGCGGCGCAGTTCCTCGCGGTCGATGAAGAATCGGCCGGGCAGCGGCTGGACAACTTCCTGATCCGGGTGCTCAAGGGCGTGCCCAAAACCCACATTTACCGCATCATCCGCTCGGGCGAAGTGCGCCGAAACAAAGGCCGGGTGAGCGCAGACGACCGGCTCGAAGTGGGCGATGTGTTGCGCATTCCGCCGATCCGGCTGTCCGAACGGGCCGAAGAAAAGGCCGCCCAGCCTGCGCCAGCCCGCGAATTCCCGGTGCTGTTCGAAGACGAGGCATTTCTCGCCATCGACAAACCCGCAGGCGTTGCGGTGCACGGTGGCAGCGGCGTGAGTTTTGGTGTCATCGAGCAAATGCGCCAGGCCCGCCCGCAGGCCCGTTTGCTGGAATTGGTGCACCGGCTGGACCGTGAAACCAGCGGCATCTTGCTGATTGCAAAAAAGAAAAGTGCGCTCAAGGCGCTGCAGGATCAATTTCGCGAACGCGAGACCGGAAAGACCTATCTGGCGCTGGTCAAAGGCGCCTGGCCGGCCAAACTCAAGGTGCTCGACCAGCCTTTGCACAAATACCTGTTGCCCGATGGCGAGCGGCGGGTGCGGGTGACCGGCAAGGACGATCCGGACGGCATGAAGTCGTTGACGCTGGTGAAGGTGGCGCAGCATCTGTCGGCGCCGGCGGAACTGCGGGGGGCTTGCCCCTCCGGATTCAGTTTGCTGGAGGTCACCATCAAGACAGGTCGCACCCACCAGATTCGGGTGCACCTGGCAAGCGCGGGTTTTCCGATCGCGGGCGACGACAAGTACGGTGACTTTGAGCTCAATCGCCAATGGACCCGTCTGGGATTCAAGCGCATGTTTTTGCACGCCTGGCGGTTGAAACTCACCCACCCTGCAACAGGTAGTGCATTGGAATTACATTCTGAATTGCCCGATGAACTCCAGCGCTGGATCAAAGGGATTTGATTGAGATTAGAATCACCTTCGCGTCGATGCGATGCAGCAATCAACCGATCCAACCATAAAGAGGACAAACAATGGCAACCTATTCCGAACTGATGGCCCAAGCGCAGAACCTGATGGCTCAGGCCGAGCAGGCCCGCAAGAACGAATTGGCCTCGGTCATTGCCGATATCAAGGCAAAGATGAAGCAATTCGGCATCACCGTGGCTGATCTGGGCGGCAGCGCCGCCGGTGGCAAGAAGGCCGGCAAATCCAAGTCCAGTGCACCGGCCAAGTACCGTGGTCCGAACGGCGAACTGTGGGCTGGCGGCCCGGGCCGCAAGCCCGAGTGGGTGCGCGCCGTGCTGGCTGCCGGCAAGAGCGTCGAGGACTACCGCATCTGAGCGATGTCGGCAATCTGGCCGGTTTGAATCGCAACAAAAAACCCGCTTCGGCGGGTTTTTTGTTGGATCGGCCGTTTTTGGTGGTGCTTCCGGGGGCGGGCTGCTCATGCGACCGAGCAGCGCCCCGGGGCTCGACCCCGTCCTTCAGCTCTTCTGCCAGATCACGGGCTGGCCCGAAGCCTCCCACGACTCGTAGTACTTGGCATACAGGTCTTCGATGCGGTTGCGCTTGACTTTGAAGGTCGGCGTGATCACGTCGTTGTCCACCGTCCAGGCGGTCGTGGTCACCACGATGGTCTGCAGCCGCTCGTGCGGGTCCAGGGTGGCGTTGATGCCTTTGAGGTGCTCGGCCAGCGAGGCTTCCAGCTCGCTCCGTGCGGCCGGGTCCTGGGCCTTGGCCACAAACTCGGCGTTGAGCATCACGATGCCCAGCGGTTGGCCCAGGTTGGCGCCGGTGACCACGCAGGCTTCCACCGATTCGTGCATCACCAGCTTGTCTTCGATCGGCGCCGGTGCGACGTATTTGCCTTTGCCCGTCTTGAACAGGTCCTTCACCCGGCCGGTGATGCGCAGCAGGCCGCCGGCGTCGATGCTGCCCTTGTCGCCGGTCTTGAGCCAGCCATCGGCCGTGAACACCTCGGCGGTTTTTTCGGGCTCCTTGTAGTAGCCCATCATCAGCGCCTGGCTGCGCATCTGGATTTCCCCCGTCGCCGGGTCGATGCGGTGTTCGACGCCAGGGTAGGTGGGGCCCACCGTGCCTTGCTGGTTCTTGCCGTTTTCGGTGATGTGCGACAGCGCCAGGTTCTCGGTCATGCCATAGCCTTCGTTGATGGGCAGGCCGAGCTTGCCGTACCACTGCAGCAAGGCCATGGGCATGGGCGCAGCGCCACCGGCGGCGAAGGTGCACTGGTCCAGGCCAAGCGCCTTCTTGACCTTCTTGCGCACGATCCCGCCCACGATGGGAATGCCCAGCAGGCGCTGCAGCTTGGCCGGCGGCATCTTGTGGTGCACGCCTTGCTGGAACTTGACCCACAGGCGCGGCACCGAGAAAAACACCGTGGGCCGGGCGCGCTGCAGATCGGCCGCAAAGGTGTCGAGCGATTCCGCAAAGTACACGTGCATGGCTGTGCGCAGCCAGCCGTGTTCCACCAGCATGCGTTCCACCACATGCGCCAGCGGCAGGTAGGACAGCATGCGGTCATCGCGCGACATCGGGATGCGCTGCAGGCCACGGTCCAGCGCCCAGGCGAAGTTGCCGAAGGAATGCATCACGCCCTTGGGCATGCCGGTGGTGCCCGAGGTGTAGATCAATGTGGCCAGATCGTCTTCACCGCGCACCGGCGATGCCTTCATCGGAGCCGTGCGCTCGATGATCGCCTCCCAGCCCTCGTAGTCCCGCACCGCATCGGGTGGCGAGAGCGGGTAGCTGATACAGGGCAGGTCGGTCGGTACACCGGGCCTCATGTGGTCCCAGCCGTCGAGCTTGCCCACAAAGCAGGCCTTGGATTCGCTGTGCTGGAGGATTTGTGTGATGGTTTCGGGCGCCAGGGTGGGGTAGAGCGGGACCGACACGTAGCCCGCCATCCAGATGGCCAGGTCGCTCATCATCCACCAAGCGCAATTCTTGGACAGGATGGCCACCTTGCTGCCCGGGGCCCAGCCCTGCGCCTGCAGGTGAGCCGCCATGCGGCGCGATTGGTCGGCCACCTGGGCCCAGGTGAAGTCCTGCACCACGTCACCCCCCATCGGCTGTGTGAGGGCCACGCGGTGAGGGTCTGTCTTCTCCCAGAGGTACAGGCGTTGCAGGGCCAGGAATTCGGACGCGATCTTGCTCATGGTGTTGTCTCCGTTGGATCTGTGTGCCGATGGGCGGGGAGGAGGCTGGTCCAGACTGTAGCGGTGGTCAGTGGCCCACAGCAGCGGACTAACCCGGCCATCGGCTAAAGCTTGCGCTTCACCGACACCGCGTGCCTTGACGTGCCTCAAAAACCTGTTGCGTGGTGATAGCGCTATGCTGGCGCCATGAACCACAAGCCATCCATCGAACTGATCGAATTCACCACCGGCGGCGACCCAGCTGCCGCCCCTGTGGCCAGCATCGTGGTGCTGCACGGCCTCGGGGCCGATGGCAACGACTTTGTGCCCATCGCACAGGAGCTGGACCTGTCGGCCATCGGACCGGTGCGGTTCGTGTTCCCCAGCGCGCCGGTGCGACCGGTCAGCATCAACGGCGGTTATGAGATGCGCGCCTGGTACGACATCTACCCGCCCGATCCGCAGGGCAGGCGGCGCGAAGACGAGGCCGGGTTGCGGCAGAGCCAGGCCATCGTGCAGCAACTGCTGGACCGTGAAGCGCAGCGCGGGGTGCCCCCACAACGCACGGTGCTGATGGGGTTTTCACAAGGTTGCGCCATGACCTTGCTGGCCGGTCTGCGTTCGCCACAACGGCTGGCCGGTCTGGTGGCGCTGTCGGGCTATCTGCCCCTGCCCGACACCACCGCCAGCGAGCAAAGCCCAGCCAGTGTGGGCACGCCGATTTTCATGGCGCACGGCGCTTTCGACGGTGTGGTGGTGCCCGAACGCGGTGCCGCCTCACGCGATGTCTTGCAAGCGCTCGGGCACAACTTGGAGTGGCACAGCTACCCGATGGAGCACTCGGTGTGTGCTGAAGAAGTACGAGACATCAACGCCTGGCTGTCGCAGGTGCTGCGGCCCGCCTGAGGCGGCCCTTGCGCTCCGCAGCGATCAGACCGTCAGCGGTTCCTGCTGCGGCAGGGCCACTTGGTTGTCGGTGCTGAACTGGTAGTCCTGGAACACATGGGCCGCGGTGAGCAACTGGTAGTGGCCGTCGGCGTTGCGGTGGCTGGTGTCTTTGAGGCGCCAGGTGAGCTGGCCGCAGGTCCAGATGTCGAAGTTGCGCATGTGGGTGCACAGGCAGGTCTTGTCCATCACCGAGATGCGCCTTTCGCCCGGGTGCGCCAGCAACTCGCGGTTGTAGGACGTGATGTAGGCGCACTTGCCGTTGGCGTCCAGCAGGTAGCCGTAGGCCTCGCAGTTCGGGCGGATGCCGTCGCCGATGCCGGGGCTGCTCTTGATCATGCGCATCGGGTAGCCGGTGGGCGAAATCTCATTGACCTCGATGTCGTCTTCGTTGGCCTTGAAGTACTCCTGCTTGATGTCGTCGGGCAGGCCGCATTCTTTGGTGACGGTGAAGCGGGTGGCCACTTGCACGCCCGCCGCGCCCATTTCAAGGAAACGCACCGCGTCGCTGCCGGTGAAGATGCCACCGGCCGGCAGCACTGGGAAGTCCAGCTGTTCGGTTTTCATCCAGGCCAGGATCTCGGCCACGATGGTGGCCAGGTCGTATTGCGCCCAGTCCATGCCGAAGCCCAGGTGGCCGCCGGCCAGCGGGCCTTCGACCACCACATAGTCGGGCAGGCGGTTCAGGCGTGCGTTTTTCTTCAGGAACAGCTGCAGCGCCCGCAGCGAACTGACGATGATGCCCAGCTTGGCATCGCGAAAACGCGGGTGGTCTTCGATCAGCGCAAACGAACCCAGGTGCAGGCCGGCGGCCAGCGTGATGCCGTCGATGCCGGCGTCCAGCGCCGACGCCATGCGCACCTTCAGGGTTTCCTTCGGCCCGTTCATCGTCAGCTTTTCCATGCAGTTGATGAACACCTTGCCGCTGCCGGTTTTGCGCGCCATGGTGTGTTCCACATGCAGGCGCGTGGCTTCGGCCAGATCGCCCAGGTCGAACTTGACCAGCGACTTGTCTGAAGAGTCGACGTTGAGCTTGTACAGCGCCTGTTTGGCCTTGACGTATTTGGTTTTGTAGCGGCGGTCGGTGACGGTCTTGATCATCGCGTCCGAGATGTGGCCCACGCCACCCAGCCGCGCCGCTTCCAGCGCCAGATCCGATGAAGAAATGTCCACGCCCATGCCACCGATCATGATGGGCACCAGCTCGCTGCTGCCCATCTTCATGCGGAAGTCATCCAGACGTTTCAT
>JALOSH010000120.1 GCA_025458545.1 Hydrogenophaga sp. | reverse complement strand
AGCAGCATGGGAACCACCGCCAGATGCGGCAGTCCGATCTGCGCGCTGCGCTTCGCAATCCACACGCCGACGAACAGGTCGAAGGCCAGGTAGTGCAGCCAGCCCGCCACCAGCACCCCGGGCACATCGAACAGGGCACGCACCTCGGCCGGGCTGCCAAAGCCGCCTTCGCCGCGCCAGTGCACAGCGAACAGCAGCAGGTAGCCTGCGCTCAGGATCACGGGCACGACACGACCGCACACTTGCCAGACTTTGTCGGTCCAGGCGGCCCGTTGGCCAGTCTGAAGACCAGATCGGGATCGAGGTTCATGGTTCAGCGCTGGTGGTTCGGTGGTTGGTTCAATAACGCAACTGGATCGTCAGTTGCCGGGACTCGCCCGCGGCGAGGTCGAAGCGCGACTCTTCCCAGCGCGGCTGGGACAACGCGTAAGTCTTGTTGTTCGACACGCCATAGCCTTCCCGTGGGCACGCCCAGCATGTTGCTGTCGAGCTTCTGGTTGCCGTTTTCGTCGTGTACCACCGCCACCGCGTAAGTGCCCGGCGGCACCTGCTGGAACCGGCAGCGCGCCGTGCCGTTGGTGATCGGCGAACTCACCGTTTGCAGGGCCTGATCGCTCTTCATCGGGAAACCGTTGGCGCCTGCAAACAGCTGGCAGCCCAGGCCGCCCTGGGCATTACGCAACTGGGGCACCACCACCTCCAGCGAGGCGCCCGCGCTTTGCGCCTGAGCCATGGCGGCGCTGGCCAGCAGTGTGGCCAAACCCAAACCCGCTGCCCACACGCTCGGCATTGCTGAGTGGGTTTTCCCGAATCGATGAGACATGGTTTCTCCTGACGCTGGGGGTTGAATGAAAAAATGTTGTGGCTAGACACTGTCAAGTAGGGTGGCATGTTATGGTCTGAACCTGACAGTGTCAAGTCCCGTTGCTGCCCGTTGTGTTGCCCACCGCGCAGCGCTTTGTCGTACCCTACCAACATGGCCGCCCGCCGCTCTGCTCCCTCCATCGAAGACGTCTCCGACCTGCGCCAGCGCATCCTCGACGCCAGCGAACAGCTGCTCGAGACCGAGGGGCTGGCGGCGTTGTCCATGCGCGAAGTGGCCCGCCGAAGCGGCGTGACGCACCAGGCGCCGTACCACCATTTCGCCGACCGCGAATCCATCCTGGCCGAGCTGGTCACCAGCGGATTCGAAGAAATGGCGCGCCGCCTGGCCCGGGCCAATGCCCGGTTTGCGGAGGGTGACCGCCTGACGGTGGCGGTCGATGGCGGCCTGGCTTACGTGGGTTTTGCCATCGAGCACCCCGGTCTTTTTCGCATCATGTTCCGCTCCGAGGTCTGCGATCCAGTGCGGTTTCCTGCGGCCCAGCACGCGGGTGACAGCGCCTACCGGGAGCTTGAAAAAATGGTGACGTTCATCCACGGCGAAGCGGCTGTGGCCCACCTGGCACCGCTGTACTGGGCGCAGGTGCATGGGCTGGCCAGCCTGATCGTGGACGGTCCCATCGGGCTCCAGCTGAGCAGCGTGCGCGAGCGCCGCGCGTTTGTGCGCGCGGCGCTTGCCCAGTTTGCGCGTTTCATGCTCGGCAGCCCCTTGCCCGACTGAGAGCGGCTTTTCCGCAAGGTAGGATTGCCCGGGTGAACCTCAGCACCCATCCTGTCTTCGTCTCCCTCACCCCCGTTTTCCTGCTGATTGCGCTCGGCGTGCTGGCGGGTCGCCTGAACTGGATCCGCGAGTCCGCCGTGAAGGACCTGTCGAACCTGGTGTTCTTGCTGCTGATTCCGGCGTTGTTGTTCCGCACCATGAGCGCGGTGCATGTGGAAACGTTGGACTTACGTCCCCTGATGGCCTACTTCCCGGCGGCACTGCTGCTGTTGCTGGGGTCCATCGCCTTGCGCGGTTTCAACCGCAGCAGCGTGGTGATGGCGCTCGGCGGTGTGTTCTCCAACATGGTCATGATCGGCATCACGCTGGTCGGGCTGGCCTACGGCAAGGCGGGGCTGGTCACGCTGCTGACCCTGGTGTCGGTGCATGCAGTGATCCTGCTGACGCTGGGCTCGGTGGTGCTGGAGCTGGTGGTGGCCCGAGAAGCCCGCGAAGGCGGCGAGCGTGTGCCGCACGTGCTGGAAACCGCCTGGTCGGCTTTCAAAGGCGCGCTGATTCACCCGATCCCACTGCCCATCCTGGCCGGTCTGCTGTTTGCCCAGACCGGTTGGGCGATGCCGGCGGTGGTGGACAAGCCACTGCAACTGCTGGGCAGCGCCTTCGGCCCGATCGCGCTGGTGCTGGTGGGCATCACGCTGGCGCGCACGCCCCTGGGCGGACACCTGCGACCCGCGCTCTGGATCACCGTGTCGAAGAACCTGCTGCTGCCGCTGATGGTGGGGCTGTCGGCCTGGGCGCTGGGCATCACCGGCCTGCCATTGACCGTGATGGTGGTCGCCGCCGCCCTGCCGATGGGCGCCAACGTGTTCCTGTTTGCCCAGCGCTACGAGGTGGCCGAGGGTTTGACCACGGCGGCCATGGGCCTGTCCACGCTGGTGGCGCTGATCACGCTGAGCGGGGTGATGCTGATCATGTCCATGGTGGCTTGATCAGCGCCGGACCCGTCACTGTGAAATTCTGAGCGCCTCTTCGATCTGGTACTCGAAATAGCGCTGGATGCCGAAGGTCAGGCTGCCGGTGAAGGCGGTCGTTCCGACCAGCAGCGACAGGACGAGTGCGCCGATGGTGAGCCAGTTGGTGCCACCGGCCACCGATTCGGCCTCCAGCCCCGGGTTGAACCAGGCGTTCCACTTCGGGCGGTCGCACAAGGCGTAGACGATGGCGGCCAGGCAACCCGCCGCGATGCTGATGCCCAGGAACGGGATGAGCACCCAGGAGAGCTTGTCGTCCTGCCCCAACGCCAGCACACGGTCCACGCCCCACCAGCCCAGCGCTGCGGCGATCGGATGCAGCCAGCCGATCCAGTCGCCCAGGCCACGCAGATAAAAGCGGTGCAGCCCCATGCTGCCGCCGAGCAGCGCCAGCCAGACCGCCAGCGTCTTGTTCTTGCCGGTGGTCATGCCGCTGCTCCGGTCGCTTCGGGTGGTGTGCTGTCGCCCGCGCCCAGGCTGCGTTGCATGAGCACGATGTCGAGCCAGCGGTCGAACTTCCAGCCGCAGGAGGCGATGACGCCAGCGCGCTCAAAGCCCAGCGCTTGGTGCAGGCCGATCGATCCGGCATTGGCCGAGTCGCCAATCACCGCCATGACCTTGCGCACGCCCGCCCGCTCCAGCGCAGCGAGCAACTCGGTCAACAACGCCCGCCCCAGGCCCTTGCCTGCGGCCTCGGGCGCCATGTAAATCGAGTCTTCGACCGAAAACCGGTAGGCCGGGCGCGGTTTGAACCAGTTGCCATAGGCATAACCGAGCACCTCGCCGCCGTCTTCCAGCACCAGCCAGGGCAGGCCTTTGCCGAGCACGTCGGCACGCCGGGCCGTCATCTCTGCGACGCTGGGCGGGGAGGTTTCAAAGGTGCCGGTGCCATGGAGCACATGGTGGCCATAAATGCGGGTGATGGCGGCGAGGTCGGACTCGCGGCTGGGGCGGATCAGGGGCATGGGCAGAGCAGCTGGTGGGAAGTGAGAGGTGAGCTTACCGCAGTGGGGACACGGGCTATAATCGCGGGTTTTGTGGTGTTTCGCTGGCCGGGTGGTCAGTCGTGTGTCTCAAGCGCCGCAATGAATCGGGGTTATTCAACCAAAAAACCCATTGAAGCACCCATGTCGGGGCTTCTCCACCCGAAGGATCAATCATGGTCGTCATTCGACTCTCCCGCGGCGGCTCCAAGTCGCGCCCGTTCTACAACATCGTGGTCGCCGACAAGCGCAACCGCCGCGACGGTCGCTTCATCGAGCGCATCGGTTTCTACAACCCGCTGGCCCGCGGTGGTGAAGAGCCCCTGCGCATTGCGCTGGACCGCCTGACCTACTGGACCGGCGTGGGTGCCGAGCCTTCCGACACCGTTGCCCGCCTGGTCAAGCAAAACGCCGACAAGGCCGTCGCCGCCTGATCGGAACCGGCCGGTCCGCGCAGGGCTGGCCGATTTGCCCGTTTCCTGCATGTCCAACAGCCTGTTTGCCGCTGCGTCCCTGCCGCAAGACGCCATCGAGCTGGGCCGGATCCAGGAAGCCTGGGGCATCAAGGGCTGGGTTCGCATCCACCCGCACAGCGCCGACACCTCGGCGCTGCTTGAATCAAGACAATGGTTCCTTCAGCCGCCCGAAGCCCGCTTCGCGCGCGGCTTTTCGGTGTTTTCGGGCGTGGTCTGCGTCACCGTGGCCGAGATCAAGGCCCACTCCGATGGCATCGTGGCCCGCCTGGAGGGCCTGGACGATCGCACCGGTGCTGAAGCGCTCAAAGGCGTGCGCATCAACGTGCCACGCAGCGCCTTCCCCGCCACGCCAGAGGGCGAGTACTACTGGGTCGATCTGATTGGCCTGGACGTGATCAACCGCGAAGGCGTTCACCTGGGTGTGGTGCGCGACCTCATGCCCACCGGCCCGAATTCGGTGCTGGTGATGGAATACACCGAAACCGTGGACGGTCAGGAAAAGGTTGCCGAGCGCATGATTCCGTTCGTTGCGGCCTACATCGACGACGTGAACCTGGCCGAAAGGCGCATCACCGCCGATTGGCAAACCGACTACTGACGCAGCGCGCCATGCGCTTCGACGTCATCACCCTGTTCCCCGAGCTTTTCGAGCCGTTTTTCAAAAGCGGCATCACCCGCCGCGCGTTCGAATCCAAGCAGGTCGATGTGCGGTTGTGGAATCCGCGCGACTTTGCCGACGGCAACTACCGCCGGGTGGATGACCGCCCGTTTGGTGGTGGCCCTGGCATGGTCATGATGGCCGAGCCGCTGTGGCAATGCCTGCAGGCCATCCGTACCGACCGGGCTGAGACTGAACTTGTCCGTGCCCCGGTGGTGTTGTTCTCGCCCATCGGTCAGCGGCTGGACCATTCGATGGCCGCCCGGTGGTCGCACAGTGCGGGCGCGGTGCTGGTCTGTGGTCGCTACGAGGGCATCGACCAGCGTTTCATCGACGCCTGTGTGGACCAGCAGATCAGCCTGGGCGACTTTGTGCTCTCAGGCGGCGAAATCGCGGCACTGGCGCTGCTCGACTCGGTGGCGCGACTGATGCCCGGTGTGCTGGGTGATGCGGGCAGCCACCAGCAGGACAGCTTCAATCCCGCGCTCGACGGCCTGCTCGACAGCCCGCACCACACCCGACCGGAGGTCTGGAACGGCCCCCAGGGACCGGTGGCGGTGCCCGAGGTGCTGCAGGGCGGGCACCACGAGCGCATTGCCCGCTACCGTCGCGAACTGAGCCTGGCACTCACCGCGCAGCATCGGCCCGAACTCCTGGACCAGGCCCGGGCGGACGGCCGCATGAGCCCGGCGGACGAGACTTTCCTGCGCCAGCTGAAAAAGCTATAATCCAAGGCTTTTCGATCCTCTGACCGGCCGCCGTGACCGGGCCAGCCTGGGTTGGATGCCCGAAGCGGCGTCGAACTGGACAGGCTTTTGCCGGATTCTTGGCCTTTAGTGCAGCGCGGGCATGATCGTGAAAACAGGAAACCATGAACCTCATCCAGACCCTTGAGCAAGAAGAAATTGCTCGCCTGAACAAGACCATCCCCCCGTTTGCTCCTGGCGACACCGTGATCGTCAGCGTCAACGTGATCGAAGGCACGCGCAAGCGCCTGCAGGCCTACGAAGGCGTGGTGGTGGCCCGTCGCAACCGTGGCCTGAACTCCAGCTTCATCGTGCGCAAGATCTCCAACGGCGAAGGTGTCGAGCGCACCTTCCCGCTGTACAGCCCGCTGATCGCGGCGATCGAAGTCAAGCGCCGTGGCGCCGTGCGCCGTGCCAAGCTGTACTACCTGCGTGAGCGCAGCGGCAAGTCGGCTCGCATCAAGGAAAAGCTGGGCGCGTGAGCCAGCAGCCTCACGGCAACCGCCGGACGGCCTGGGCTGTCTTGCCAGAACGAGCCGCTCCCTGGAGCGGCTTTTTTGTGTCCGTTCGTGTCCTCGCCCGAACTCTGCTTGTCGTCCATGTCTGCTCCCGGTCGCTTTCCCCCAGCCTTTGATCCACGCCAGATCCCGGTGCTGCCCGGAGCCGGCGAGGCACTGCCCTTGCCTCAGGCTTCGCGCCTGACCGCGCCCGGCTTGAGGGCGCTGTTCAGCGACCCGCCAACCTGGACGCCAGAGCTGTTGAGCGAAAAGAAATTCGCTGACCGCGCCCCGGCGCACGCTGCCGTGCTCATGCCGCTGGTGATGCACGAACGCCCCACCGTGCTGCTCACCCAGCGCACGGCGCACCTCTCCACCCATTCCGGCCAGATCGCGTTTCCGGGTGGCAAGCTGGACGACTCCGATGCCGATGCGGTGGCTGCGGCCCTGCGAGAGACCCACGAGGAGATCGGCCTGGAGCCTCCGCAGGTCGAGGTCCTGGGCGCGCTGCCGATCTACATCACCGGCACATCCTTCATCGTCACGCCGGTGGTCGGGCTGGTTCAGCCGGGTTTTGTGCTGCGGCCGAATCCGCACGAGGTGGACGATGTGTTCGAGGTGCCGCTGGATTTCCTGATGGACCCGACCAACCACCGGCGCCACGGCCTGGAGTGGGGCGGCGTGCTCCGCGAGTGGTACTCCATGCCCTACCAGGACGCCTCGCAGGAACGCTTCATCTGGGGTGCCACGGCCGGCATGCTGCGCAACTTCTACCGTTTGCTGTGTGCCTGAGCGGGCCGGGTCGGCGGCGCTTGAGGCGGGGTCGGCCAGTGTCCACACGCTGCGGTGCCCCACTATGATTGCTGCATGAGTTTCTTTGCCATCCTCATCGCCTTGTTGCTGGAACAGACCCGCCCCCTGGCCTACGACAACCCGGTGCACACCGGTTTGCGCGGCTGGACGCGCGCGGTGCGGCGCAACCTGGACGCCGGGCAGACGGCGCATGGCTGGCTGGCCTGGGTGCTGGCGGT
>JALOSH010000119.1 GCA_025458545.1 Hydrogenophaga sp. | reverse complement strand
GCGAGTTGGTTGCTGGTGCTGGCTGCGGCCGCGTCCTTGGCAAAGTCCGGCAAGAAAAACACGCTGGCCTTGGGCATGGCGGATTCACACCTGCGCATGGCGCTGGTGCTGAAGCCAGGGAGCGAACCCGATGCGGCTTGAAGCAGCCACAGATTGGAAGGCAGGAAATGAATCGATTCTGGTCTCTGGTTTTTGACATGCGCACGCTCAGCGTGATCGGCATCGTTTCCCTGGTGGCGTTTCTCTTTCTGGGGGCTGACGCGCTGAAGGTGGGCGTGATCTACGCCGGCATCGCGCTGGCGGTGTTTCTCTTGATCTGGCTCATCGTTTGGGCGGTCCAGCGTTTTCGGGCGTACCGCGCCAGCAAGGCGCTGGAGAAGGCGATTGACGACGATGTGGAGGATGCCAGGAAGTTCACGCCGGGAAAAAACCAGGCCGAATTCGACGCGATCCGTACCCGCATGGCCGAGGCGGTCAAGACCATCAAGGGCTCCAAGCTGGGGCAGACCACCGGGCGCTCTGCGCTGTACGAGTTGCCTTGGTACATGGTGATTGGCAATCCGGCGGCCGGCAAGAGCACGGCGGTGGTGAAATCCGGGCTGAAGTTTCCGTTTGCCGACAAGTCCGGCAACATCATCCAGGGCATTGGCGGCACGCGCAATTGCGACTGGTTCTTCACCACCGAAGGCATCTTGCTCGACACCGCTGGTCGCTATTCGGTGCATGAGGAAGATCGCACCGAATGGATGGCGTTTCTGCAGTTGCTGAAAAAGCACCGCAGCAAGGCCCCGATCAACGGTGTGATCATCGCTGTCAGCGTGGCCGAACTGTCGAGTTCGCGCCCGGATGCGGCCATTCAGCTGGCCAAAAACCTGCGCCAGCGCGTGCAGGAACTGACCGAAACACTGGAGATCTTTGCACCCGTCTATGTGCTGTTCACCAAGGCCGATCTGATCCCTGGATTTCAGGCCTTCTTTGAACAATACGACGAGCGCGAGCGGGGCAAGGTCTGGGGTGCGACCTTGCCCTACGACCCGGAGCAGAAGGCCGATGTCGTAGAGCAGTTCGACACCCACTTCGACGAGCTTCGCGAAGGCTTGACCGAGCAGATGCTCTCGACCATGTCGCTCAACCGGGGGCAGGGGCTGGCACCGGGCATCCTGTCGTTTCCGCTCGAGTTCGCCACCATCAAGCCCGCTTTGCGGTCGTTTCTGGCCACGTTGTTTGAAGAGAATCCTTACCAGTTTCAGCCGGTCTTCCGCGGCTTTTACTTCACCAGCGCGGTGCAAGAAGGCGAGGCTTTCAGCCGCGTGAGCCAGTCGATGGCGGAGCAGTTCGAGCTCAGTGCACAGGGCAACCTCGCATTCGAAGCGAACCAGATTGGTGAGCCGTTCTTTCTGCGCGAGCTGTTCTCCAAGGTGATCTTTGCCGACAAGAACCTTGTCAAGCAGTACACCAGCAAGAGCAAACAACGCCTGCGCGCGCTCACCTTCGGGCTGGCTGTGCTCACCCTCGGGGTGGCTTTGGCCGGTTGGGGCGCGGCTTACATGGGCAACAGGCAACTGGTGGCGGGCGTGAGCGCCGATCTGGACAAGGCCATCAAGCTGCAACAAGACCGGGTGGACCTGGCGTCTCGCCTGGAGGCCATGGACGTGATGCAGGACCGCATCCGGCAACTGGAGAAATGGCGAACCGAGCGGCCATGGACCGTCAGCCTGGGGCTCTACCAGGGTGAAGCCATCGAGCAAAAGCTGCGGGAAGAATACTTTCAGGGCGTCAAGCAGCTGATGCTGGACCCGGTGACGGAAAACCTGGAGCGGTACCTGACCGAAGTGAACCAGAACGCCGACAAGCTGCAGCCCATGACCAAGCCGCCGGAATCGGCGGCGCTGTCGGTGTCAACGTCTACCAGCGGCGGGACGGCCACGACCCCCGCTGCGGGCAACAACGAGCGGTTTGTGCAAGCATCATCAACCAACGTGGAGGATGCCTACAACGCGCTCAAGACCTATCTGATGCTGGCTGACCGCCAGTACATGGAACCGGGTCATCTGGCGGATCAGATTTCGCGTTTCTGGCGCAGCTGGCTGGAGCAGAACCGCGGCACCATGCCCAACGACCGCCTGATCCAGAGTGCCGAGCAGATGATTTCTTTCTCGCTCGAAAATCTTCAGTCGCCCGACTTTCCGCTGATTCAAAACAACTTCGGTCTGCTGGACCAGACGCGCGAAAACCTGCGCCGCGTGGTGCGCGGCATGCCGGCCCGCGAGCGTGTCTACAGCGGCATCAAGGCGCGTGCCGCCACCCGTTTCCCGCCGGTGACCGTGGCCCGTCTGGTGGGCGAGCGCGAGCTCAATTCGGTGTTGGGCAGCTACGCGATTCCTGGTACGTTCACCCGGGAAGCGTGGAACGACTACATCGACGAAGCCTTCAAGAAAGCGGCCACCGAAGAGTTGCAAAGTGTCGACTGGGTGCTCAAGACTTCGTCGCGGGACGACCTGTCGCTGGAAGGTAGCCCGGACCAGATCCGCAAGACCCTGACCGAGATGTACAAGCAAGAGTACGTGGCCGAATGGCAGCGGTTCTTGCAGGGCATCAACGTCGTTGAGTTCCAGAACTTCGACGACGCTGTGCGCCACATGGACCAGCTGGGCGATGCCAACCGCTCACCCGTCAAGACCTTGATGGAAGCTTTGTACGACCAGACTTCCTGGGACAACCCGTCCATCTTGAACGAGCGGCTCGGCAAAACACAGGCCGGCTTCATGGCCTGGTTCAAGCAGACCATCCTGCGCCAGGCGCCGTCGCGCGTGGAAGTCAACCTCAACCTGTCGGCTGGGCAGGCGGCGATTCCCATGGGTCCGATCGGGAAGGAATTCGCCGGTTTACAGCGGGTGATGATGGCGCGCGACAACAGCCCGACCCTGATGAAAGGTTATCTGGACGTGCTGGGCAAGGTGCGGTCCCGTTTTAACCAGATCAAGAACCAGGGCGACCCGGGGCCGGCCGTGAAGACACTGATGGCCGACACGTTGAATGAAGGAAATTCGGAGCTGGCCGCGCTGTTGAAGTATGTGGACGAACAGATGCTGGTGGGCATGTCGGAGAAGGGGCGGGCCTCATTGAGACCGCTGCTGGTGCGTCCGCTGGTGCAGGCCTTTTCGGTGATGACACGACCGGTGGAGACCGAACTCAACCGGATCTGGGTGGCGCAGGTGCACGAACCGTTTGCCCGCACACTCGCCAACAAATACCCCTTTGACAAGGCTTCGCGCATCGAGGCTGCGCCGTCCGAGGTCGCCAAAATCTTCGGAGCCGAGGGCGCCATCGCCAACTTTGCCAACCAAGGCTTGGGGTCGCTGGTGGTGCGACGGGGCGACACCATCGTGCCCAGAACCTGGGCCGATGTGGGTATCCGGCTGAGCGACGACTTCGTGCGTGGTTTCCCGGTCTGGGTAGCGCCGCTCGAAGGGGCTGCGGGCGGCACCGCTGCACAGGGGCAGGGTGCAGGCGCTGCCAGTGCTTCGCAAACCGTGTTCCAGATCCTGCCATCGGGCGCACCAGGCTTGCTGGAATACACGGTGGAGATCGATGGCCAGGTGCTGCGCTACCGTAACATGGCAGCGGCCTGGACCAACTTCTTCTGGCCCAACCCCGCTGGGGCGCCTGGTGTTCGAATCAGTGTCATCACCAACGATGGTCGCACCATCGAAATCTTCAATGAGCCTGGTCGTTTTGGCTTGGAACGTTTGTTTGGCGCAGCCCAAAAAGCCAAGACACCCGATGGCGGCAACGAACTGACCTGGACCAAGGACGGCTTCTCGGTATCGGTGCAGTTGCGCATCATTTCCCAGCCTGGGGCGACCGCCCAGTCGTCTGGTGAAGGGCAGGCACGAGGATCCAACGGCCTGTTGGGCTTGAGCCTTCCGTCTCAGATCGCCGGTGGCGCTCCGGCTGCGCCCACAGCAACAGCGGCACCGGCCACACCGGCAGGGCAATGACGATGACGGACACGCTGCCCATGCTGTACTTTGGCAAGCTGCCTTGCCGGGGTGATTTCGTCCGCAGCGCCAGTCACCCGGCGCTGATCCAGTCGCTCGACCGCTGGTTGAGTGCGGGCGTCGAGCTCATGGCCGAGGACGCGCACTGGAAGCAGATCTACGACCAGGCCGACAGCGCTCACTTCGCGATGCTGAGTCCCCACCGCAACACCGGTGTGGTTGGACACATCGTTCCCAGCGCTGACACCTCCGGTCGGCGTTTCCCGTTCCTGACCGCTTGTACCATCGAGTCGGAGAATGGTTCGGAGTTGCTGGGCCTGGCGCCTGTGAAGATGCAATCCACCTGGGGGCATCTGGCCGAAGCAAGCCAAAAAGCCCGGGCTGCCAACAGCGAAGACGCTGCGACCGTGCTGGGCGATCTTGCCCAACGGACCGTTCCCGGCCTGATGCCCAGTTCGGCAGCGCGCTTGGCCTACCGGCAATACCTGGAGCAGACGACGGTGTTGTCGTTCGTGCAGGATTTGAGCGATATCGGTGTGGCGCTGGATGTGCGGCAAACCGTTTTGGCTTTGGGTCTGTTGTTGCAGCCTGTCATGAACAGCGTGGGGCAACCGATTGAAAAAGGTCTCTGCCTGCCGCTGCCACGCGAGGAGTTCAACCGGTTCCTGGTCGGCACGTTCTGGATGGATCTGCTGTCGCGCTTTTTGGCGCGGAGCACCCACGACCTGACCCTGTTCATGCCGCGCGGCGTGAACCACAGACCTTGCCTCATGATCGGCTTTTCGGCCGGGGCCGCGAACGTCCTGCAGGCGCTGCTGGACCCCCGCGCCACCAGCGGCGTTTTCCTCAGTTTGAATGAGTCGCCCTGGGTGGAGACCTATGTGGCCAACGACTACGCCCTGAAAAAACTGTCCAGCTATCTCCAGCAGCCGCAGATGTCACTGGCGCAGGTCCTCGACACCTTTCAAGAAGCTTTCCTCGGGAGTTGAAAACATGCCTGATGTCCCCGTTTGTCTTCGCCTGCTGTCAGGCGCTTTGCTTTGCATCGGTCTGGCAGGTCCCGTGACAGCCCAGACACCCGGCGGTACCGCCGCCAGCGCTGCCACCAACCGAGGCCCCGTGGTGGTCTCGGGCGTGGTACCCGATGAGGCCACCCGGCAGGGCATTCTGGCCCAGGTGCGGGAAGTCTATGGCCGCGACCGCGTGGTGGACAAGCTTGGCGTGGCCGCCACCAGCGCACCGCCCAATTGGGCCGAGCACGTGAAGAAGCTGGTGACTGCGGACCTCAAGAGCGTTCAGCGCGGGCACCTCAAGGTCAGTGGCAACACCGTTGAACTGGTGGGCGAGACCGACAGCGCCGCGACCAAGGAAAAAATCGCCGCCAACATGACAAGCAGCCTCAACCCCACCTACACCATCAACAACCGGTTGGTGGCGGGCGAAGCTCCCCAGGCTCGGATCGACAACATCCTGACCGGCAAGATTGTCGAATTTGAATCCAGCAGCGCCGTGCTCACACCGCTCGGGCGCCAGGTGCTGGACGAGCTGATTCCGGTGCTGCAGACCTTGGACGGAAAAAACATCCAGGTCGTCGGCCACACCGATGCTTCTGGATCGCGGCCATCGAACGTGGCCCTCAGCAGGGCACGTGCACTCGCGGTCAAAAACTACCTGGTCGCCAACAGGCTGCCCGCGGCCAACATCCTGACCGAGGGTGTGGGGCCCGACCAGCCACTGGTGGGAAACGAAACACCGGAGGGCAGGGCAAAGAACCGGCGCATTGAATTCAAAGTGCTGCCCTGACGAAGGCTTTGTTTCCCACGGGGTATTGCCGGGGATCCCGAACCCTCACCGCGCGCCGCCTGCATGGGAGCCCCCAACAAGGGGCCACGTGCTTACTCCTGCGGCGGTGGCGGCTCGATCCCCAGCATCTCTTCAATCTGCGCCAGCGACGCCTGATCCTTCATCACGCTGCGCAACCAAAGGTGCAACGGCACCTCGCCCCACCTGGCGGCCTTGTCGGCCAAGTAAGCCACTGGGCTGTGTGGCTCGGTGCGACGGAAGAATTCGGCCACGGCGCGCAGTTGGGCCAGGGCTTGGGCGCGGGTGGCTGGGGCGCTACCCGTGAATGGCGAGCTGGCACCAGCCGAGTTGGCAGATGACGCGCCGCCGTCTTGTGCTGCGGTGTCTGCTCCGTCGTTCGGATTTGTTTGCAACAAACCCCGCTCCTTGGCAAAGCGGGTCAGCATGTGCTGGGTGTCCTTCAAGGCATCGCGCGCCACGCTGAAGTTCGGGCCGTGCACGCCTAGGTGCCCGTCGATCACGGTCTGCAAACGCGCCAGCGCATTCAGTGCGGCCTGTGCGCCCGCCAGCGAGCCCAGCAGCGCATCGCCCGGTGTCTGCGTCAGGGCCAGAGCAACCTGTTCTTCGGTGGGCTCGGAGTTGTTCTCATATTCCGAAGCCTTGCGCGAGCGCACCGCTTCGATGACGCGCCGCCCATACGCCGCACCCACCACCTTGCCCACGATCAACGGCTGCGTCTGCGCCACATCGGCCAGTTGGGTGAGAAGCCACTTGAGGTTGCCAATGCGCTGCTCGAAACGCTCGGCGGGTTCGTTGGCGGGGGCGTCTTCGTCCGGCTGCGGGTGCAGTGCATCCCAGAAGGTTTCGCAAAGCCCAGCACAAACATCCAGCCCTTCCGCCATGCCCGCAAAGCCCCGCGTGCGCGAAAGCGCCTCGGTCATCCAG
>JALOSH010000118.1 GCA_025458545.1 Hydrogenophaga sp. | reverse complement strand
CCCTCACGCGCCTGCAGCCTGGACACCTCGGCCACGCCCGAGGGCACGATCTTGGCTTCCATGGCGACCTTGGTGGCTTCGATCTTGCGCGCCACCAGGGTGTTGTTGCAGACCCGGAACTCGACCCCTCTGCCGGCCAGCTCACCGATGGCGCCTGCAAAAGACTGGTCCATCTGGTTGACCGCGCCGTCCAGCAGAAAGTCGATGCCCAGGCCATGGGTGACGACCACGATCTTGGCCTTGGGATCGGCCGCCAGGTGATTGCGGATGTTGTTGATGGCGCGCGAGGCCTGCGGGATGCCTTCGCTCATGTGGTAGACCGTTTTGATCGTGTCGTCGGCGGCCTGGGCCTGCAAGGATGCGGCGGCGAACAGCGCCAGCAAGGCGGCCTTGATGGAAAAAAGAATGCGGCTCATGGTGTCTCCAGAAAAAATACCAACCCGGGTATCGGGCCATTGTCGTGGCCTGCAGGCCCCGATTCCATCGGGAATACCCGCTCGCCCCTCAGCGCTCAAGGCTTCTTGCGCGCCCTGGGGTGCGCTGCATCATAGGCCTTCGCCAGGTGCTGGAAGTCGAGCCGGGTGTAGACCTGCGTGGTGCTGATGCTGGCGTGCCCCAGCAGCTCCTGCACCGCCCGCAGATCGCCGCTGGACTGCAGCACATGGCTGGCGAACGAATGGCGCAGCATGTGCGGGTGCACCGGTGTGGCCAGGCCGGCCAGCAGCGAGCGGCGCTTGAGCCGCAGCCGGATGTGTTGCGGTGTCAGGCGCTGGCCGCGGCTGCCGATGAACAGCGCCGGGTCGTCCTTCGCCCAAGCACCGCGCACCGCGAACCACTGCTCCAACGCGGTGAGGGCGGCACTGCCCACCGGCACGCTGCGGCGTTTGGAGCCTTTGCCCAGCACATGGGCTTCGCCCGCCTGGAGGTCGATCCAGCCGCGGGCACCACCGCTCGCGACCACGTCCAGCCCCACCAGTTCACCGATGCGCAACCCACAGCCGTAGAGCAACTCGGTGATGCAGCGGTCGCGCGCTTCGAGCCGCGGGTCGTCGGCGGCTTCCACATGCGAAGCGAGCTGCACCGACTCGTCCACCCCCAGCGCTTTGGGCAAGGGCTTGCCGGCCTTGGGCGCCCTCACGTCCTGCACCGGGTTGTGGTCGATCAAGCCCTGCCGACCGAGCCACACATACAAACCCCGCCAGCCCGAGAGGATGAGCGCGATGCCGCGCGCGCTGCGCCCACCGCTGTGCATCTGCGCCACCCAGCGGCGGATGTGAGCACCCTGCACGCTTCGCAACGACACACCCGCTGCCCGGGCCTGCTCGGTGAGTTTCTCCAGATCCAGGGTGTAGAGCGCCACCGTGCGTTCGGCCAGGCGTTTCTCCACCCGCACATGGGCCAGGTAAGCCCGGACCAGCTCGGCATCGTCCAGGCTGGCCGCTGCGTTCATGGCCGCGAACAGCCTGCTGCCGGATCGCCCCAAGGCAGGCCAGCCCGCTTGGGGAGCAGCACAGGACAGGCAGCGATCGGCCTGGGTGTCATGGCCTCAGGCGCGAGAGCGCGGCGCTGCTGAGTTCACCGATGCGCGCCAGGAAACTGGTGCCCATGTCGGCCGCGAAACGCTGGGCATCGCTGGAGGCCAGCACCAGAAGGCCAAAGGCCTGGGGCGAACCCGCAGCGCGCAGCGGGATCAGGGCCAGCGAAGCTGCGGCGGTGGGTTCTCCCAGCCACTGCGCGGCCTCCAACCCGGGGTTGGCACCGCAATAGGGCACGGTGAGCGATGAAGCGAAAGCCATCACATCGTCGCTCGCGCCCTGGGCATAGGGCTCGGCGGCGAACTCGGGCGACACGCCCCACAGTTTGATGGCGACCTGCGGCACCTGGAACTGCGCAGCGATCTCTCGCGCCACCACGGCCGGCAGCTCGCGCGCCTCGCGGGTGAGCAGCAACTCGCGGGTCCAGCGGTGCAGCTTGTCGGCAATGGCGGTGTTCTCCACACCGTGGCGAATCATCTCGGCGGCCTTCAGTTCCAGCCCTTTGATCTTCTCGCGCAGCAGTTCGGCCTGGCGTTCCTGCAGGCTGACCGCGCGGTTGCTGTGCGGACTGGTCAGCTGCACGCTGCCCAGCAAGCCCGCGTGGCGCTCGAAGAACCCCGGCGTGTTGGCGAGGTAGTTGGCGATGTCGTCTTCGGTGATCGGAGGAATGGACTGTTGGGTCATGGTGTTCAGAAGGTGTGAGGTCAGGCGAGATCGGGGACGTCGATCTCGCCTTCAAAGACGGTGGTGGCTGGGCCGGTCATGAACACCGGGGCGTCGTGTGCGGCGTTGTCGTGCCACTCGATGGTGAGCACGCCGCCATGGGTGTGCACATCCACCACCGGATCGAGCAAGCCCAGGCGGACGCCGACCACCACGGCCGCGCAGGCGCCGGTGCCGCAGGCCAGGGTCTCGCCAGCGCCGCGCTCGAAGACGCGCAGGCGCACCTGGCCGCGGTTGACGATCTGCAGGTAACCGGCGTTCACACGGGCCGGAAAGCGCGGATGGCTCTCGATCGCCGGACCCTGGCTCAGAACCGGCGCGGTGTCCAGGTTGTCCACCAGCTGCACTGCGTGCGGATTGCCCATCGACAGCACCGACACCCATGCTTCGCCTTCGGGCAACGCCAGCGGCCAACGCTCGAAGTCGCCGCTGGCCGCGGGCAGCAGACCCGACGCGTCAAAAGGCACCCGCTCCAGCGCAAACACCGGCGCCCCCATGTCCACGGTGACGCGGCCGTCCGGGTTCATGGTCAGGCTGATCTCGCCGTTCTTCACCTTCACCCGCACCGGGTTGGCGGTGGTCAGGCCTTTGTCGTGCACGTAACGCACAAAACAGCGCGCGCCGTTGCCACAGTGTTCGACCTCGCCACCGTCGGCGTTGTGGATCACGTATTCGAAGTCCAGACCGGCACCGGGTGACGGACGCACGCTGAGAATCTGGTCGGCGCCCACGCCGAAATGCCGGTCGGCCAGCCAGCGGTACTGCGCGTCGCTCAGGCCCAGGCGTCCGCGCGTCTCGTCCAGCACGACGAAATCGTTGCCCGCCCCCTGCATTTTGGTGAACCGGATGTGCATGGCGCGATTATCCGCCCAGCCGGGCCAGCCACCCGAGCGCGACATCGCCCTGGCGGCGCGTGCCGCACAATGTCTGCATGGTCCGACCCACCCAACTGCTGTACCCCGAACGCGCAGCCGCAGTGCTGCGCCCCGCCGCCACCGTGCTGCTGCTGCGCGATGGGGCCCAAGGCATCGAAGTGCTGATGACGCGCCGCTCGATGACGGCGAGCTTTGCGCCCGGCGCCTATGTGTTCCCCGGCGGCGGCATCGACGCCGCCGACGCGCTGGCGCACGGCCAGTCCACCCGGCGCGCCTCGCAGAGCGACCTTCACCTGACCCAGGCGATCGCCGCCATCCGGGAGAGTTTCGAAGAACTGGGCGTCTTGCTGGCGCGGCGGGCCGATGGCTCGCACCTGAACACCGCCCAGATCGCCACCCTCGACCGCCAGGCGCCTTTCGCCGGGCAATGCGCCGCACAGGGTCTGACACTGAGCGGCGCCGAGGTGTTTGTGCTGGCCCACTGGATCACCGACCGCGACCTGCCGCGCCGTTTCGACGTGCCCTTTCTGGTGGCGCGCATGCCCGAAGGACAAGAGCCGGTGGCCGACGAATCCGAGCAGTTCGAGCCCCTGTGGGTGCGCCCGGCCGACGCGCTGTCGCGGCACGCGGCGGGCGACTTCTTCATCATCTTCCCGACCATCCGGACGCTGGAACGGCTGCAGGCGTACGCCACCGTGGATGCGCTGCTCCAGGCCTGTGGCCAGTCGCTCGCCGGGCCGCCCCAAGAGCGACTGCACCCCCTTGGGGGGCCTGACGAAGCCAGGGCTGGGGGCAAGGTTCACGACGAGCCGCTGTTCACCAGCTGCCCGCGCGCCGGGCTGATGAACGGCCACGAGTCGCGCCACATGGAACACGAGCCGCCCTTCGGCGAGCTGGCGCTGGTCAGCCCCCACGGCCAGATCGTGCACGAACTGGCCTGGCAGACCGAGCGCCCGGTGCCCCTGCTGAAAAACGTGCAGCGGCTCACCGCACCCAACCCCGGCTTCATGACCGGACCCGGCACCAACAGCTACCTGGTGGGTGACCCGGCCACCGGTCACATCGTCATCGACCCCGGCCCCGACGTTCCCGAACACATCGAACGCCTCTGGCGCGCTGCGAGCGGCGACATCCGCGCCATCGTCTGCACACATTCGCACCCGGACCACTCGCCGGGCGCGGCGCGGCTGCAATCCCTTGGCGCCAACAAGCCACCCATCCTGGGTCTGCCCAGCGCACCGACCTCGCGCGAGAACAGCCGCTTCACGCCCGACCGTGCGCTGGCTGACGGCGAACGGCTGGCGTTGCAAGGGACAGACGGCGCCACCCACACGCTGCAGGTGTTGCACACGCCCGGCCACGCGGCCAACCACCTGTGTCTGCTGCTGGAAGAAGACGGCCTGCTGTTTTCCGGCGACCACATCCTCAACGGCAGCACCACGGTGATCGACCCGCCCGACGGCAACATGGGCGACTACCTCGACTCGCTGGACCGGCTGGACCTGGCGTGCGAACAGCACAGCGTCAACTTCATCTTGCCCGCACACGGGTACGTGCTGGGGGACCTGAAGCGCACGCCCGACAACCCGAGCGCACCACCCCATGGAGGGGCCCGCGCGGCGATCCAACATCTGAAAGCCCACCGCCTGGCACGCGAGGCCAAGGTGGCCAGGGCGATGCAGGCCGAGCCTGACGGCACGATGGACGACTGGGTGAAGCTGGCCTACGACGACGTGCCCGAGCGCCTGTGGCCGGTGGCCAAGCGCTCCCTGCTCGCCCACGTGGAGCACATCCAGAGCCTCGGCGGATTCAACGCCTGACCGCCGCCCTTCGGCCTGCGGTGGCAGGCATGCTGCGGCGGGCGTTGCGGTCTGGACAGCGTTGGTGGGTGCGGGGCGGGCGGTGACAACGCGGTCTGATCGGCCGCCTTGCGCGCGGGACGGGTGACGCCCAAGCGAGAAAAAGTGTGAAGCGCGCCGATACGCCGGATTTTGTGCACCACCGACCTTCTTTCGAAGACCGGTGATGTGACCGTCATTCCTCTGGGCCGGGGGTCGCCCACCCGGCTCGGTGCTACCTACCCGCCAGCTCCGCGGAACCACATCAACGCTGGCCTATTTGGTATTGCTGCGCGCAGAGATTGCCCGTTTCACCCGAACTGAATCGGCTCGTCTCTGTTGCTCTGATCCTCACCTTAGGGCCGCTCGGGTTGCCCTGAGCGGCTGGTCGGTGGAGAGGTGTTACCTCCTGCGCTGTCCTGTGCAGTCCGGACGTTCCTCCAGCACACCCTTTCGGGTCTCGTGCCAGCGACGGCCTGGCGCGCTTCACGCCGGTATTATCGGCGCTCGCCGTTGATTGCTTGATCACCACAAGCCCCACGACACCATGATCCGCATCGCCGAACTCAAACTGCCCCTGGCCGAGGTGCCCGCCGAGCACCGCCGCGCCGCCGACGCCCCCACCGAAACAGATCGGGACCGCGTGCCGCCGCCGCACCCGCTAGAAGCGCTGACGCGGCTCGCGGCCCAGGCTCTGGGCATCGCGCCCGAAGCCATCGCAAGCCTGACGGTGTTCAAGCGCAGCTTCGATGCGCGCAAGGCCGATCTGCTGGCGGTCTACATCGTCGACTTGACCCTGGCCGACCCCGCGCTCGAAGCGCGTCTGCTGGCGCAGCACAAGCAGAACCCACACATCAACGCCACGCCCGACATGGCCTGGCACGCGCCGGGCCACGCGCCGGCCGGCTGGCCGCAGAACGAGGCCGACCGCCCGGTGGTGGTGGGCCTGGGCCCGTGTGGCCTGTTCACCGCGCTGGCGCTGGCGCAGATGGGCCTGCGGCCGATCGTGCTGGAGCGTGGCAAACCGGTGCGCGAGCGCACCAAGGACACCTGGGGCCTGTGGCGCAAGAAGCTGCTGAACCCGCAGAGCAATGTGCAGTACGGCGAAGGCGGCGCGGGCCTGTTTTCCGACGGCAAGCTCTACAGCCAGATCAAAGACCCCCGCTTTCTGGGGCGCAAGGTCATGCAGGAGTTCGTGGAAGCCGGTGCGCCGTCCGAAATCTTGTACCAGGCGCACCCGCACATCGGCACCTTCAAGCTGGTCAAGGTGGTCGAGGCCATGCGCGAGAAGATCGTGGCGCTGGGCGGTGAGATCCGTTTCCAGCACCAGCTCACGGGCCTGGTTCTGAGCCCTTGCAACGACGGGCAGCAACAGCTCGTCGCCTTGCGCGTGCAAGCGCTGGACAGCGGCAACACACTGGAACTGCCGACGCGCCACGCGGTGTTCGCGCTCGGCCACAGCGCGCGGGACAGCTTCGCGCTGCTGCACGACGCGGGCGTGTTCCTGGAAGCCAAGCCGTTCTCGGTCGGGTTCCGCATCGAGCACCCGCAGAGCGTGATCGACCGCGCGCGCTGGGGCCGCCACGCCGGCCACCCGCTGCTGGGCGCGGCCGACTACAAGCTGGTGCACCACGCCAAGAACGG
>JALOSH010000117.1 GCA_025458545.1 Hydrogenophaga sp. | reverse complement strand
AACGTGGCGGTGTCGGACTGGCCCGCGAAGCTGATCGGGTAGAGCTTTTGCAGATCGGCGCCCAGCACCGGTGAGGCCATCACGCCTTCGCGCGCCTTCATCCAGTTGTAGTTGCCCTTGACGGTGTTGATCTCGCCGTTGTGCGCGACGTAGCGGTACGGATGGGCCAGCGGCCATTCGGGGAAGGTGTTGGTGGAGAAACGCTGGTGCACCAGGCCCAGGGCCGAAACACAACGCGTGTCTTGCAGATCCTTGTAGTAAGTGCCCACCTGATCGGCCAGCAACAGGCCTTTGTAAATCACGGTGCGGCTGCTCATGCTCACCACGTAATACTCTTTGCTGTGCTTGAGCTTGAGCGACTGGATGTGCGCGCTGGCGGTCTTACGGATCACATACAGCTTGCGTTCCAGCGCGTCCTGCACGATCACGTCGTTGCCACGGCCAATGAAGACTTGGCGCAGGATCGGTTCCTTGGCTCTCACCGTGGGCGACATCGGCATGTCTTTGTTGACCGGCACATCGCGCCAGCCCAGCAGCACCTGGCCTTCGTCGGCGATGGCGCGCTCCATTTCCTGTTCACAGGCCAGGCGCGACGCGTGCTCCTTGGGCATGAAGATCATGCCGACGCCGTATTCGCCCGGAGCTGGCAGCACCACGCCCTGAGCCGCCATCTCTTCCCGGTACAGCGCATCGGGCAGTTGGATCAGGATGCCGGCACCGTCGCCCATCAGCGCGTCGGCACCCACGGCACCCCGGTGGTCCAGGTTCTCCAGAATCTTCAGGCCCTGCTGCACGATGGCATGGCTTTTTTCGCCCTTGATGTGGGCCACAAAGCCCACACCACAAGCGTCGTGCTCATGGGCCGGGTCGTACAGACCTTGTTGCTGGAGTTGCTGTTTTTCTGCGGCCGAGGTCATGGCGCTTCCTTTTGGGTTCGAAGACGTGAACAAATTCGCGGGCTGCGAAGCTTACTGCGTTGCAACAAAAATGCCAAGCAAATCAATTGGGGTCAGATTCCAATTATCTGATAGCGTAAATCTTGATTGCGTAATTGGGGACAGATATAGAAATTCAAAAAAATCCAATGATTTCAATCCTGTTTCACCCCTCTGCCGCTGGACGCATGGGGGCAATCGGTCGGCCGGCTTTCATCTGGCTGGGGCGACGATCGGTCTTTTTTTGCAGCTCTGCCACAAATTCTGGTCCGCCGAGGGCCCATCCCCGCAGGGCGGCGTCCGTCAAAGCGGCTTGCTGGGCCGCGCCGATGCCGGCATGCACCAATTCGGCGTATGCGGCTTCCCGGGCGAACGGTGTGTTGCCCAAGGTCCAGACCAAGGGGTGGGGCGTGATCAGTTTGTCCTGCCGCTGGCCGATGTAGTGCCGGTGACTGGACCAGCCATGGTCTCGCGCCTGAGCCACCATGCCCGCCCGCACCGGGTTGAGATCGATGTAGACCATGCAGGCCAGCAGGTAGCGGTCGGTCTCAATCAGCGTCGACCGGTAGCGCCCTTCCCACAGCGTGCCACTGCGACCATGCCGGTCGTTGAAGTACCTCACATACCGCCGTCCCACGGCCTGCATCATCTTGGGCAAGCCGTCGGTGGTCGATGGCGTGGCGAGCAGGTGAAAGTGGTTGTCCATGAGCACATAGGCATGAACAGCCACGCCAAACTCCGCGGCATGCTCGGCGAGGAGGGCCAGCAGCCGTTCTCGGTCGCTGTCGGACGCAAAGATGGCTTGCCGGTTGTTGCCGCGCTGGATCACGTGGTGCGGATAGCCAGGAACGGTCAGGCGGGGAAGACGTGCCATGGGAGGAGCGAAAAGATCGCCAGGCTGCGGCGGGTGGGCGGGACCGAGGAGAAAGAATTGGAATCTGACCCCGATTTTCCCGATTTTCAAACAAAGCGGCTGGGCTCGCCCACGATCAGTTTGGCCAGTTCGTCCAGGGCCGCGGTGTTGACCTGGTCTGCGCGGTAGGCGGTGTTCACGATTTCCAGCCCGTTGACACCCGCCAGCCGGAACTGCAGCACCGCGATCTCGTGATCGGCCGTCACCAGCACGCTGGCGCGCGCGGCGATTTCGTGCTCGAAGACGATGGCCTGCAGACCATTGGTGGCGGGATGGCGCTGCTCCTTGCGTTCGTGCGGCACCTGACCGGCGCGCAGTCGCCGCTCCACCCGCTCCAGGTCGGGCGGAAAGTTCACCTTCACGCTGTGTGTCCCCGGGTTGCCCTGGCGCGGCGCCAGCCGCCAGCCCAGCGCCAGGTAGTCGAACACTTCCTGGTCGCGCAGCATTTTTTTGCGTGCATCGAAGCGGAAGTCGGTCTGCTTCATCGCCGGCCAATGTGATTTGCCGTCCAGGCTCAAGGCTGCGGCGGCGGGCTCGATCACGTTGAGTTGGCGTGGCAGTTCGTCAAAGTAGTGCCAGACGGTCTTGCAGGCGGCTTCTGTCAGGGCGGTGTTGGCCTCCAGATCCTGATCTTGTGCGCCCTGCGCATGCTGCAAGCTTTGCGCCTGTTGTTTGAGCTGGTTGAGAAAGCTCATGCGGGTCTCCCTGTGACTTGAATCACCGCCTCCATCCGACGCGGTGCGAAAATGAAAGCTGAGAAAAAGCCATCTGCTGGCCAGTTTAGCCGCCAGCGTTTCATGCAGTCCTCTGCCGCACCCACGCTTGCTGCAATTGCGCTGCCAGCCAAAGACCGAGTACCGAGCACGCACCGGTGACCACCCAGGTCCATTGCCAGCCACCAGCGAGCGTGGCGACCCAGGCCACCACCGGCGGCCCCACGAACTGCCCGAGCGACGACCACTGCTGCATCCAGCCGACCGTGGTCGAAACCGAATCCTGTCCGGGCGCCAGCACCACCGCCAACCCAAACAGAGTGCCCGGAATCAGCCCGCCAAAGCCAGAGAACGCCAGCACCGCGAGGTATTGCCACACCGGATGACCCTCCGCGCCAAACGCCACCAGCGCACCGAGCGCCATGGCCGTGTAGCCGGTGGCCAGCAAAACACCGGGCCTTGTGCCGCGCGCCAGCCAGCGACCCGCGCCGATGTTGCCTAGCATGTTGATGCCGGCGGCCAGGGCCGTGAGCGCGCCCAGCAGCAGGCCGCCCACGCCCGCCTGGCTGTAGATGGTGGGCAGAAAACCCACCACCGCCAACCATTGGCCCGAATAGAGAAAAAAAGCCAGCGCCATCAGCCAGGGACCACGGGCCGTCAAGGTGCGCTGCAAGCGGGGCCCCAGAGGCACTGCCCCACCCCGGCCGGAGGCCATGCCGTGGTCATCGCGTGGCACGCGCTGCCAGAGCAACACCGCCGCCAGCAGGCTCATCACCGAGAGCAACCACCAGACGCCGCGCCAATCCAGCAGCGCCATCAGCGGCGCACCCAGCAACAGCGCCAGCGCCGTGCCGAACGGCATGTAGGCGCCCCACCAGCCCAGTGCGCGCGATAGCGTGGGCGGGTGCGCCACGCGCTGCCGCAGCAAGGCCGGAGCGGGCAACACCGCGAGCAGAAAACCCAGGCCCTCCAGGGCGCGGGTCCACAGCAGCGCCTCGACCCCGGGCGCCCAGGCCCCGAGCGCACTGCCCAGCGCCAGCAACACCAAGCCCGCCAGCATCACCCGCCTCGGGCCCAGCCGATCCGCCGCCAGCCCCACCACCAAACCCAACACCATGCCCGCCATTTGCACCAACGAGAGCAAAAAACCCGCCTGGAGCAGGGTCAGGCCCAGCGCGGTCTTCAGCACCGGAATGGCCACCGGCAGCTTGCCGATGTGCAGCGCACTGCTCACCCCCACCGCCAGCACCAGCGCCGCCAGCCGGGCCGACTGGCGGGCCGAAGCCGCTGAAGGAGCAGGGTCGGGCTGCATCACCGCCTCAGGGAAACAGCACCGAACCGCTGAGACGTTCATGCTCGCGGATAGCGAACCGGTCGGTCATGCCGGCGATGTAATCGGCCACGGCCCGCGCCAGCTGCGGATGGCGACCGTGTGCCTCGGGAAGCTCCTGCGGGCGCGCCATGTAGAGCGCGAACAGCTCGGTGACCACCCGTCGCGCACGCACAGTGGTCTCTTCCACCTGCGGGTGACGGTACAGGTTCTTCAACAGAAAGCGCTTGAGCACCTGGGACTGCTCGCGCATGTCGGTCGAAAAAGCGACCAGCGGTGCGTGTGCGCGCACACCGTCCACACTGCCCACGCCCGATTCGGCGATGCGGGATCGGGTGGTGTCGATCACGTCGTACACCTGGTCGCTGAGCATCAACCGGATCGATTCAAACAGAAGCCGGCGCCCGGCCAGCCGGGGATGCACGCTCAGCGCCTGCCGACGGTAGCGCTCGAACAGCGGCACCTCGGCGAGTTGCTCCATGCTGAGCAAGCCCGAGCGCACACCGTCGTCGATGTCGTGCGCGTTGTACGCGATCTCGTCGGCCAGGTTGCACAGCTGGGCTTCGAGCGAAGGCGATCCGCCGTGCAGAAAACGCCAGGCCACGCCACTGGCATCGTGCGCCTGCAGGCGCTCGGCGTTCGCGCGCGAACAGTGCTTGAGGATGCCCTCGCGCGTCTCGAAGGTGAGGTTCAGCCCATCAAACGCCGGGTAACGCTCTTCCAGTTCATCGACCACCCGCAAACTCTGCAGGTTGTGCTCGAAGCCCCAGGCGCTGCCCTCCTCCGCGCCCGGTTGCACGGGCGTGAGTGCCTTCATGCAGGCGTTCAGAGCGTCCTGCCCGGCGTGACCAAACGGCGTGTGCCCCAGGTCGTGCGCGAGCGCAATCGCTTCCACCAGGTCCTCGTTCAGGCGCAGCGAACGCGCGACGCTGCGACCCAGCTGGGCCACCTCCAGAGAGTGGGTCAACCGCGTTCGAAACAGATCGCCTTCGTGGTTCAAGAACACCTGGGTCTTGTAGACCAGGCGGCGGAACGCGGTGCTGTGGATGATGCGGTCGCGGTCGCGCTGGAAAGCCGTTCGGGTGGGCGCTTCGGGTTCCGGGTAGCGTCTGCCCCGACTGGCCGCCGGGTCGCAGGCCCAAGCGGCCAAGCGCGGGCTTGCTGCCGGCTCGACCACGCTCATGCGCCGCAGCTCGCCGCGATCACCTCGGCCACCAAGGCATCGGGGGCGGCACGCACCACCGCACGGCCCGGGCCATCGATCAGCACGAACTTGATCTCGCCCGCTTCCGCTTTTTTGTCGACCCGCATCAGCGCGAGGTAGCGGCCAACGTTATCGTGCGCGTCCAGCACCGGTGCGACCACCGGCAAACCGGCGCGCTCCACCAAGCGCTTCAATCGATCCACAAACGCCTGATCGATCAGGCCCAGGCGCTGAGAGAGTCGCGAGGCCATCACCAGGCCACAACCCACCGCCTCGCCATGCAACCAGGCGCCGTAGCCCATGCCGGCCTCGATCGCGTGACCGAAGGTGTGGCCAAAATTCAAGATGGCCCGCAAGCCGGATTCGCGCTCGTCCTGCCCCACCACATGGGCTTTGATCTCGCAACTGCGCCGTACCGCATGGGCCAGGGCAGACGGCTCCCGCGCCATCAGCGCGTCAATGTTCGCCTCGATCCAGTCGAGAAACGCCATGTCTGCAATCGGGCCGTACTTGATCACCTCGGCCAGGCCGGCGCTCAGCTCGCGCTGGGGCAGGGTCTTGAGCGTGTCCAGATCACAGATCACGCGCTGCGGCTGGTAAAAGGCGCCGATCATGTTCTTGCCCAGCGGGTGGTTGATGGCCGTCTTGCCACCCACCGAAGAATCCACCTGCGCCAGCAAGGTGGTCGGCACCTGCACAAAAGGCACTCCGCGCATGTAGCTCGCCGCGGCAAAGCCGGTCATGTCGCCCACGACACCGCCCCCGAGCGCAAACAGCACCGTCTTGCGGTCGCAGCCGTGCTCCAGCAAGGCGTCAAAAATCAGGTTCAGCGATTCCCAGGTTTTGTAGGCCTCACCGTCGGGCAAAGCCACCGTGTGGACCTTGGAATACAAGCCCGACAGCACCTTGTGAAGCCGTTCAAGATACAGCGGCGCGATAGTGGTGTTGCTGACGATCAGCGCGCTGCTCGCAGCAGGCAGGCCAGCAAAACTGTGACCGTCGGCGAGGAGATCGGCACCGATATCGATGCGGTAGCTTCGGTCGCCCAGCTCGATGTCAACGTGCTGGGCATTGGCGGAGAAGTTCGGCGTCTGCATGCCCCGAGTTTAGAGCCTGCCCCACACTGCGTTCAGGCGGGGCGTGGCCCCGACTCCGTGGCGCTGTGGTGCACCTCCACCCCATCCATCTCCAGCTGCATCACGATCATGTTCACCAAAGTGGCCACCGACGGCCGCCCGGTTTCGATCACGTGATGGGCTGTTTCCCGGTACAGCGGGTCGCGCACCGCGTACAGGTCGCGCAAGCGCTGCAAAGGATCGGCCACCTGCAACAGCGGGCGGTTGCGGTCATGGCGCAAACGGCGGAACACCTCTTCTGGTGTCTGAGGCCGCAACACCGAACCACCACCGGTGGACAGCACACAAGCCGCGCCCTGGGTCAGCTCGTCCAAGACTTCCTGCTCCATGTCCCGGAAACGCTCCTCGCCTTCGCGCTCGAAGTACTCACGGATAGAACAACCCAGGCGCTGTTCGATCACGTGGTCAGAATCAAAAAAGGGAATGGCCAGTCGCCTGGCCAGATGGCGCCCGACAGTAGACTTGCCAGACCCCGGGAGCCCTACCAATGCCACCTTCGAAGGCTTACTCCCTTCAGGCAAATTCAAAGCCAGACACCTCGTCACCTCCCAACGAAGCCCTCGTCACGGGACTGGGACGACCGGCGCGTTACCCTCGACGGTGATGCTGACAGAGACATTGTTAGAGAAAGCATCGAGCACAATAACCGACACCTCACTTTCGCAAGGCAAAGTGGTTCGGATGACGAATCTGGGATCTTGACCCGTCAAAATCATGTCGCCATTGGCATCACGCTGCGCGGCTACGAACTGATTGTTTCTGTCAGCAAAACCGACTACAAGCCCAGCAACGGTTGATCGCACTCTGAAGGGCTCACGTCCGCCAATGATCGAATGAATCGATTCTGCATTTGCCACGCCGCCCGGGCAACTGGTGGCTTTCCAAGTGAACCCGTTAGGGCTGACAGACATTGCGCCCACATCCCCGGCAGCACCGCCGCCGCCACCACAGCCTGAAAGAGCCAACCCTAGCATCGCAATGGCGGTCCATCGCTTCGTATGAATGTTCACAGGAGTACCCATAAAAGAAGTTAACCCGCACTCAGCGCATCACGCCGCGGTCAGAGATCACGCGTGGCGTGATGAAAATCAGCAGTTCAGACTTGTTGGAGATCTTGTTCTTGTTCTTGAACAGGTGCCCCAAGTAAGGAATGTCACCCAGCAAAGGCACTTTGGTGACATCGTCGGTTTCCGTTTGTTCAAAAATGCCGCCGATCACCACGGTGCCGCCGTTTTCCACCAACACTTGTGTTTGTACTTGCTTAGTGTTGATGGCAACGCCAGCCGCCGTGGTCTCGCCTCGGCTGTCCTTGTTCACGTTGACATCCAAAATGATGCTGCCCTCCGGCGTGATTTGGGGCGTGACTTCCAGCTTCAGGGTGGCTTTGCGGAACGAAATCGCGGTGGCTCCGCTGGATGTTGCCGTTTGGAACGGGAATTCGGTGCCCTGTTCGATCAAGGCCTTCACCTGATCGGCCGTGACCACTCGCGGACTCGAAACGATCTTGCCTCGGCCGTCGGCTTCCAGGGCGGAGATCTCCAGGTTAAGAAACCGGTTGGCGGCTGAACTGAACAGAGACACCGCAAAGGCGGCCGCGGGGAAACCACCAGCGCCGGTGGACGGCATGTTCACGAACGACGTGTTGATGGTGTCGAGCACGTTTTCGCTTTCCACCGTGGAGCTCGATACAGCGTTGTAGCTGCCACCAAAGGCCACTCTGTTGTTACCGCCGAGCGAATAGCCAGGGTCTCCACCGCGCACGCCACGCAGATCGCTGCCGCCCAGGCGCACGCCGATGGACCGACCAAATCGGTCATCCGCCTCCACAATCCGGGCTTCGATCAGGACCTGCCGCACCGGGATGTCAAGCTTGGCAATCAACTCCTGCACCTGCTGCAGCTTGGAAGGGATGTCGGTCACGAACAGCTGGTTCGTTCTGGGCTCAGAGATCACGCTGCCGCGGGGGGACAGTATCCTGGCAGAGGCGGCTCCACCACCAGAACCACCACTGCCGGTGGCGCTGATCTGGGCCGCGATATCGGCCGCTTTGGCGTAGTTCATCTGGAAGCCTTGCGTGCGCAAGGTCTCCAGGCTTTCGGTCGAGGCCTTGGACTCCAACTCTTGTTTTTCGCGAGCGGCAATCTCGTCTTTGGGTGCGATCCACAGCACGTTGCCGCTCTTGCGCATGCCCAGGCCTTTGGCTTGCAGGATGATGTCGAGCGCTTGGTCCCAAGGAACATCTTTCAACCGCAAGGTGACGGCACCCGTCACCGAATCGGACGTCACCACGTTGAAGTTGGTGAAATCGGCGATCACCTGCAACAGGGAGCGGACTTCGATGTTCTGGAAATTCAGCGACAGCTTTTCGCCGTTGTAGCCAGGGCCCTGGGTCAGTTTGGAGGGGTCCACCCTCTGCTCGCGCACTTCCAGCACGAACTGGTTGTCGCTCTGGTAGGCGGAATGTTCCCAGTTGCCTTTGGGTGTGATCACCATGCGAACGCGGTCACCC
>JALOSH010000116.1 GCA_025458545.1 Hydrogenophaga sp. | reverse complement strand
CCCTTGGAGGCCAGGTACAGATTGGACAGACCGCGCTCGCGCTGCAACGCATGCACCAGGTGGCCGGCGGCGTCCACCAGTGCGCTGGTGAGCGCGAGCTGGCGCAAACCGGTGATTTCGCTGCGCTTGGCAGCGATCAGAAAACAGAGGGCCGATTTCATGGGGGAAGCGGTGTGTACACCGAACCAGCAGCAACATCCGTGCCGCGCGCGGCGAGGGTATCAGGCCGACCGGCTCGGCCGGGCCACAGACCCTACCCGGCGGCCGACATGCCGTGCTGTCGCTTGAGTTCGGCCGTCTGTGGGCTGGCCACGAACGACAGGAAGCGCTGCACCGCCTCGGGGTTCTGCGACGCCGCCGAGCGCGCCGCAGAAAAGGTCGTGACGATCGCCACCGCTGGGGGCAACACGCCCACCAGCTGGATGCCGGGCAGGTTCATCAGCTCGCTCAGCTGCTGAAAACCCAGCGCCACGTCGCCCGAGGCGACCAGCGAGCCGACCGGCATACCGGGCGGCGGTGTCACGATCCGGGGCGCGATCTGCGCGGCGATGCCCCAGCGTTCGAACAAGGCCGCCAGCTGCACGCCGCTGGGCCCGGTGGAGTAACCCAGCGTGGGCGCGGCCAGCACCGCGGCCTTCAGGGCCGCTTCGCTGCCGATATCGGGCATGGCTGCCCCGGCGGGCACCGCCACCGCCACGGCGGAATCGACCATGTCGGTGCGCGTGCCGCCCACCACCGAGCCGCCTGCGGCCAGCTTGTCGATCGCGTCCGACGCCAGAGCCACGATGTCGAACGCCTCTCCGGCCTGCACCCGCTTGGCCGCGTCCACGCCGCCCACCGAGGTGACGTTGAGGGTGGTGTCCGGGTATTGCTGGGTGAAGGCGTTCACCAGATCGGCCAGCAAAGCCTTGGTGGCCATGGATGAAATCAGGGTCAGGTGGGTCTGGGGCATGGTGGATCGGCTGTTGGAGCGGGTTCAACGAAGTGTGCACAGCCTAACAAAGCACATGGCGCCTGCCCGTGCGCTGGGGTTCTTTCTGTTATCGACCACCGGCATGGCCGTGCCGGGCCGTACACTCGCGCCCGATGCTGATCCTGGGCTTTGAGTCTTCTTGTGACGAAACCGGCGTGGCCCTGGTCGACGCCAGTGGCGCCGCCACGCCGCGCCTGCTCGGCCATGCACTGCACAGCCAGATCGAGATGCACCAGGCCTATGGCGGCGTGGTGCCCGAGCTGGCCAGCCGCGACCACATCCGCCGCGTGCTGCCGCTGACCGACGCGGTGCTGGCCCAGGCGGGCGTGCCGCTGTCGGCGGTCGACGCCATCGCCTACACCCGTGGCCCGGGCTTGGCGGGGGCTCTGCTGGTGGGTTCGGGCGTGGCCTGTGCCATGGCCATGGCGCTGGGCAAACCGGCGCTGGGCGTGCACCACCTCGAAGGGCATCTGTTGTCGCCGTTTTTGAGCGCCGATCCGCCCGAGTTTCCGTTTGTGGCGCTGCTGGTCTCGGGCGGCCACACCCAACTGATGCGGGTGGACGGCGTGGGCCGTTACGAACTGCTGGGCGAAACCATCGACGACGCCGCCGGCGAGGCTTTCGACAAATCGGCCAAGCTGCTGGGCCTGGGTTACCCCGGCGGCCCAGCGCTGGCGAAACGGGCGGAGCAGGGCAGTGCCACCGCCTACAAGTTCCCGCGCCCGCTGCTGCACAGCGGTGACCTCGATTTTTCGTTTGCCGGGCTCAAGACGGCGGTGCTGACGCAAGTGAAGCGCCTCGCCCACGCGCGCCCGGAGGGTCCGGCCACGCCGCAACTGGCCGAAGCGCTGAGCCCCGAACAGATTGCCGATGTGGCGGCCAGCGTGCAGGCCGCCATCGTCGACGTGCTGGTGAAGAAATCATTGGCTGCGGTCGAGGCCACCGGGCTCAGGCGCCTGGTGGTGGCCGGCGGTGTGGGCGCCAACGCGCTGTTGCGCCAGCAGCTCAACGCCGCCTGCGCCCAGCGCCAGGTGCGGGTGCACTACCCGGAGTTCCACCTGTGCACCGACAACGGCGCCATGATCGCGCTGGCCGCCGGGCTGCGGGTGCAGGCCGGACTGGTCGACCCCGCGGCAACCGGCGTCTACCGCTTCGACGTCAGGCCGCGCTGGCCGCTGGCCGAACTCGCCTGAGCCCTGTTGGCCGAACGACCGGCGCTTGCAGAGCCTGCCGGGGTTTGAACCGGCTGCTCGCTGCCTCTGCACAGAATGGTCGCCCAGGAGGGCGTGGCGACCATGAAACATTTGCGGGGCATCGACGATCTGGCGCCGGCCGACATCGCGGCGGTCTTTGACACCATCTGGCGCTACCGAGCCGGTGAGGCATTCCCCAGGGTGCTGGAAGGCAAACAGGTCTGCCTGGCATTCTTTCAGCCCAGCACGCGCACCCGGGTCGGCTTCCAGCGCGCCGTGGGCCTGCTCGGCGGCACTGTGACCGGCTTCTCCGGCCTGGGCGAAACCCGTGCGGTGCCGCCCTATGGCGAGAGCATGACCGACAGCCTGCAGGTGCTGGCGCAGATGACCGACGCCTTGGTGCTGCGCAGCCCGGTCGACCTGCGCGCCCTGGACGATGTGGCCTGGCTCGACGTTCCGCTGGTCAATGCCGGCGACGGCCATCACGAACACCCGGTGCAGGCCCTGACGGACGCCTGGTGCATCGCCTCGCGCCGTCCCGAATGGGGCGACCTGACACTGGGTCTGGTGGGCGACGTGGGTGCGCGGGTGGTGCGCAGCCTCCTCAAGCTGTGTGTGCGCCTCGGCTTGCGCCGCTGCCTGGCCTACGCCCCCGATGTGGAGGTCTTGCCGCCGGACCTGGCCGAGATGTTCCTGGCGTTCGGCGTGCACTTTGAATTTGTCGACAACTTGGAAGACCTCGCGGCACACAGCGATGCGATCGAGGTCATGCCCTACCGCATGCCCGACAGCGCCCGCGGGCCAGCGCCACCCGACCCGGCTCGCACCGTGACCCAGGCGCTGGTGCGGCGCTGCAACCCGCAACTGCTGGTGCTGCATCCCGGGCCGCGCTCCTGGGAACTGCACCCCGACACCGACGAGCTGACCCACAGCCTGTTCTACGAGCAGGTGCGTGCCGGATGTGGCGCGAAGTTGGCAGCGCTGATGCTGTTGCTGGCGCCGACGGTGCTCGCCCGTCCAGAGCTGCCGATACCGAAGCCACGAAAGCCCAGGGCAGTACACTCCGCCACCGTGTTGCGCCCCTGAAAAGGGCGTGTGTTTCCAGGCGACCGATGGTCGCGATCAGATTGAAGAACCGATGATTCGACGTTCCCTGTTGTCTCGCGCCGCCCAGGTGCTGTTGGCGGCCGCAGCCGCTCTGCCCCTGTTCGTGTATGCACAGCCCGCGACACCCATTCGCATCAGCATGATCGAAGGGCTTTCCGGCCCGTTTGCCAACACCGGCGAAGCGGTTTGGCGCAACCTGATCTGGGCCACCGAGCGCGTCAATGCGCGCGGCGGCGTCAAGTTGCCCGGGGGCAACCGCCCGCTGGAGATGGTGCGCTTCGACAGCAAGGGCCAGACCGAAGAAGCCCTGTCCGCGCTGAGGTCGGCGATCGACAGAGACATCAGCATCGTCACCCAGGGCAACTCGTCGGCCGCCGCCGCGGGCCTGGTCGATGCTCTCAACAAACACAACCAGCGCGACCCGGCACGGCAGGTGGTGTTCCTCAACTACTCGGCGGTGGACCCGATCCTCACCAACCAGAATTGCAGCTACTGGCACTTCCGTTTCGACGCCCACGCCGACATGCGCATGACCGCGCTCATGAGCGTGTTGCGCGAAGACAAAGACCTCAAGAACATCTACCTGATCGGGCAGGACTACAGCTTCGGTCAGGCGGTGTTGGCCGAAGCCCGCCGCCAGCTCGCGGCGAAGCGGCCCGACGTGAAGATCGTCGGTGACGAGCTGCACCCCCTGGCGCGCGTCAAGGACTTTGCACCCTATGCTGCCAAGATCAAGGCCAGCGGCGCGCAAGCGGTGCTCACCGGCAACTGGGGCAACGACCTGACGCTGCTGGTGAAGGCCGCGCGCGAGGCGGGCTTCGAGGGCAGCTTCTACACCTTCTACGGCAACGCGCTCGGCGCTCCCGCCGCCATCGGCGAAGCGGGCATTGGCAAAGTGATCGCGGTGGCCGACTGGTTCCCCAACGTGCCGACAGCAGAGTCCGAGGCTTTCTACCGTTCGTTCCGCCAACGCTTTCCCAACCCGGCTGACGACTATGTGCACATGCGCATGCAACTGATGATCGAAGCGCTGGCCCAGGCCATCGAGCGCGCGGGCTCGGTGAAGGCGGCGGACATCGCGGCCCAGCTGGAAAAGGCCGAGGTGAAACTGGCTGGCCAGACCGCCCGCATGCGCGCCGCCGACCACCAGTTCCAGCAGCCCCTCGCGGTGGCGGTGATGGACCGACAGGGAGCGCCCGGTGTGAAGTTCGACGTGGAGGGTTCGGGTTACGGCTTTCGCGTGATCCGCCAGCTGAGCCCGCAGCAGGCCGAGCAGCCGCACAGCTGTAACATGACTCGCTGACCCCCCGCCGCGCTGCGCGCGTCCCCCCGGGGGGACAACACCTGCGGCCTGGCGAAGCTGGTTCCGCGGTGTTCTGGGTGCGTGCATGGCACGCCACCTCTTCTGAAAAAGGAAAGCCGCATGCGGTCTGTGGTCGAGAGTCTGGAAGAGTCGCGCATCCGCGAAGTGGCCAACGAAGGGCTGGGTCGCGCCGATGTGCTCAAGTTCTGGTTCGGCGAGAGCGACGAAGTCACGCCGACCTTCATCCGCGAGGCGGCCATCGCCTCCCTGCAGGCCGGTGAGACCTTCTACGCCCACAACCTCGGTCTGCCCGAGTTGCGTCATGCCATCGCCGATTACACCCATGGCCTGCACCCCCAACAAACGACCGACCACTGGTTCAACCGCCTGGCCGTCACCTCGGGTGGTGTCAACGGCCTGATGCTGGCCTCGCAGGCGCTGGTGGATGCGGGCGACGAGGTGGTGGTGGTCACGCCCGTCTGGCCCAACCTGGTCGCGCAGCCGCAGATCATGGGCGCCCGGGTGAAAACCGTGCCCTTGCAGGTGGCGCATCAGGGTGCCCGGGCGGGGGCCTGGATGCTGGACATGATCGCGTTGCTGGCCGCCATCACCCCGGCCACGCGCCTGCTCATCGTCAACGCGCCCAACAACCCCACCGGCTGGACGCTGACCCGCGAAGAGCAGGCTGCCATCCTCGCGCATTGCCGCCGCACGGGCACCTGGGTGCTGGCCGACGAGGTGTACGAGCGCCTGTACTACGCGCACGATTCACCCAATGGCGCTGCGCCGAGCTTCCTGGACGTGTCCGAACCAGACGACCGCCTGATCGTCGCCCACAGCTTTTCCAAGAGCTTTCTGATGACCGGCTGGCGCCTGGGCTGGCTGGTGCTGCCCACGGCGCTGACCCATGCCATGGGCAAACTGATCGAGTTCAACACCTCGTGTGCGCCGGTGTTCACCCAGCGCGCAGCGGTGGTGGCGCTGCAGCGCGGCGCCGAAGTCACGCCCGCGCTGGTGGCCCACCTGCAAACCTGTCGCGACACGCTGGTGCCCTTGCTCAAAACGGTGCCGGGCGTCACGCTGGCCGAGCCCCGCGGCGGCATGTACGCGTTTTTCAAGCTGGAGGGCCACCACGACTGCCTGGACACCGCCAAGCGCTTGGTGCGCGAGGCCGGTCTGGGCCTGGCGCCCGGCAGCGCCTTTGGACCGGAGGCCACCGGCTGGCTGCGCTGGTGCTTCGCCAGCCGCGATACCCAGCGCCTGGTGCGGGGCGTGGATCGGTTGCGCACCTGGCTGAGCGCACCGATTTCCTGACGCCTGGGCTATAATTTGCGGTTGCCGCCCAATCGGACGGCATCTCACGCCCGCTGCGGCGGCCAGACCGGAAGGCTTTCCGGGGGCTGGCAGGCTGCGACGGGACGCCAGTAACCTCCAGGAATTTCCATGATCGCTCAATCCGTCAAAGCCGCTGTGGTGGCCGACAATGCCCGCGCTGCCAACGACACCGGCAGCCCCGAAGTGCAGGTCGCCATTCTGACCGCACGCATCAACGAACTGACCCCCCACTTCAAGCAACACGCCAAAGACCACCACGGTCGCCGCGGCCTGCTGCGCATGGTGAGCCGCCGCCGCAAGCTGCTGGATTACCTGAAGTCCAAAGACGCCGACCGCTACGTCGCGCTGATCGCCAAACTGGGCCTGCGCAAGTAATTGGCCCCGGCATGACACGCAAAACGCCTGAGTTGGTTCGCTGGCTCGGGCGTTTTTTGCTTGTTTGACCCTGTTTTCGTTTCCGGAGCAGCAACAACAGAGCGAAGCTGTGTCATTCCAAAGCGGTTGGATTCGTCAACCCCTCTGGAATGGCATCGTGTTCTGGGTTGTGTTTCCGGGTTTTGTGCAGTGATCTGCACGCCACGCTGCCCGCACTCTGAACGCAGGCCAGCACAGAGGAGAAACCCATGACCATGTTCAACAAAGTCACCAAGACCTTCCAGTGGGGCCAGCACACGGTCCGCATGGAAACCGGCGAAATCGCCCGCCAGTCCAGCGGCGCCG
>JALOSH010000115.1 GCA_025458545.1 Hydrogenophaga sp. | reverse complement strand
ATCCCCGCTGTCTGAAAGCGAGTTTTTGCTAACAGCCATTCGGAAGTACTCGAGTGAGCCTGTCTTAGCAGACTTGATTGTTCGAAGAGTTGAGGCAGCAGGCTGGAGTTCACTCATCAAAGAAACATGCGGTATGTATGTTTGTGCATTCAACCGAGGTGATCTGAAGTTTCAGTCCCGTTCTTTCGCGTCTCGTGAACAAGCTGTCTGCGATGCGGCTGCTAGGCTTGGAGCCTCTGGAAAGTTCGTAGATCGTTGATCTCATGTCCGTTTGAACGGCGCGTTTTGCTCATGCGGCCGCGCCGACGTTCAACCCCACCTCCGCCACCCCTTCCACCCGCCCGGTGATCTTGTCCCCGCTGACCACCGCGCCCACGCCCTCCGGCGTGCCGGTGTAGATCAGGTCGCCGGGTTGCAGGTGGTAGAACAATGACAGGTCGGCGATGATTTCGCGGATGTTCCAGATCAGCTTGTCCACGTCGGAACTCTGCTTGGTGGCGCCGTTCACTTCCAGCGCGATGGCGCCGCTTTCGATGACCACGCCGGGCATCGGCACGATCTCTGACTTTCGATGACCACGCCGGGCATCGGCACGATCTCTGAGCACACCGAGCCCTGCTCGATGTCTTTGCCCAGGTCCCAGGGGCGGCCTTTGTCGCGGGCGACGAGTTGCAGGTCGCGGCGGGTCATGTCCAGCCCGGCGGCGTAGCCGTAAATCACTTCGTGTGCGTTCTCGGCGCTGACACGGAAGCCGGGCTTGCCCACGGCGAGCACGAGTTCCATTTCAAAGTGGTAGTTGTTGGTGCCGGGCGGGTAGGCCACGGTCGCGCCGCTCTGCACCAGGGTCTGCGGCGACTTGGTGAAGTAGAACGGGCGCTCGGCGCTCTTGTCGACCGGCTTGCCCATTTCGACCGCGTGCGCGTGGTAGTTACGGCCAACGCAGAAGATGCGGTTGATGGGGAAGCGCTCGGTCTGGCCACGGATGGGCAGGGACTGGATGGCGGGCGGGGTGAAGAGGTACTGGGTCATGGGGTTGTCTCTGGCAAGTTAACGGGTCTCGTACACACCCAGCTTGCGGTGCAAGGGCGATTCGTCGGCAATGAAGATGAAGGCTGGCTTGTCAATCTGGCGGTTGGTCAACGTGACTGGCTCGTAGCCCGGCGCGCAGCAGGTGTCGGCCTCGACCAGACCAAAGGTCTTGCCGCAGGTGGACACGTCCGCGCCGCCTTCGATCACGTGGAACACCTGCGCCGGTGAGCGGGCGGGCAGGGTGAGGGTCTGGCCGGGCTTGAGCATGAGCGCGTAGAAGCCCAGGATGTTTTCGGCGTCGTCGCCGGTCTCGGGGTTCACGTAGGTCACCTGCACGCAGTCGAGCTGCGGTTCGTTGTCGGCCATCGCCAGCAGCGCGGAGCGGGTGTCGGCCCAGGCATAGCGCAACATGGGGTAGCGCTTGTCGCTGCGGCTGAACACGTTGGTGGGCACCACGCCGGCGCGGGTCCAGGCGCGGTCGCCGCTGCCTTGCTTGACGGTCTGGCGCGTGCCGTTGATGTGGTAGCTGGCCTCCATGTAATAGAGCAGCGGCAGGTCCAGCACGTCGAGCCAGACCACCGGGTCGGTGCCGACGTGGCCGTGTTCGTGCCACAGGCCGGTGGGCGTCAAGATCAGGTCGCCCCGGCTCATGGGGCACTTCTCGCCGTCCACCGTGGTGTAGGCGCCCTCGCCCTCCACCACCATGCGCACCGCGTTGGGCGTGTGGCGGTGGCTGGGCGCCCATTCGCCGGGCAGCAGCAGTTGCATGCCGAGGTAGATGGCGGGGCTGGCCTTCATGTTCTCCAGACCGTGGCCGGGGTTGGCCAGCACCAGCACGCGGCGTTCGGCTTTTTCGATGGGCGTGAGCTCACCGGCCTTGAGCAGCAGCGGCTTGACGTCCGCATAGGCCCAGTGCACCGCCAGCGTGGCGCGCGTGGGCACGCGCGGCGGCAACACCGCGCGCAGGCTGGGCCACAGCGGCACCAGGTTCAGGTTCTTGAGGTCGTCGCGGTAGTCCTGCGGCAGGTCTTCGAGTCGTCCGAGTTCGTGGCTCATGTCTTGTCTCCTGGAGTGATGTGGACGCGAGTTGTCTTGTTCAGCGAAACCCGCGGAACCGGCTTAGCCGGGCCGCTGGGGTTGCCCCTTGAGGGGCGGAGCGGTTACGCGAAGCGAACAAGCGATGGGGGTGGGGCCAACTTACCGCAAAACACCGGCAAAGAAAGCCGACAGTGCCTCAAAACCGTCCAGCGGCAACACGTTCGCGACGTACTGATCGGGTCGCACGACGATGATGCAACCGCGCTCTCGGTCAATCCCACGCATGTCGTAAATGTCGCCCGCGCCCTTGTGGTCCACACAGAAAACCTTCTCGTGGTCTTGCAGGCCGAGCTGGCCGGTGCAGGGTTTGAGCAGCGGGGGCATGTGCTCGTAGGCGAGCTGGTCAAAGGTCTGCTGGAAGATGGCGCGCACATCGATGATGGCGTCGATGTCTTCGCCCCGGCGCGTGTGCTTCACCACGGGCGACGAGGGCTCGTTCGCCAGCCAGTCGGCGAGCCGGTGGATGGCCGAACCCGGGGCCGAGCCGTCGGCCTGGCCCGCGAAGGCGTAGAGGCGCCAGCGGGCGTCGGCCTCGGCCACATGGCCAAGCTGCATCTGCTTGGCGTCGGACAGCCGCACCACCGGCGCCGAGTGGAAACGGCGGCCAATCGCTTCGCCCTTGGCCAGGGCCTGGTGGGTACCGGGCGCGCACAGCGTGGAGGTGTCGTACCGCACGGCGTTGCCTCCGGTGAATTCGAGGTTGGCCTTGAACTGGCGGATGATGCGCGGCTCTTCTTTGCCTTCGCGCTCGGCCTGGGTGGTGGGGGCGGACATGATGCGCGACCACTCGTGATCGGTCTCCACCAGGCGCTTGGCTTCGGTCAGGCGTTCTTTGCTGTAGCTGCGCAGCAGGCTGGCGTCGGCCCGGCCCTGCAGCACGTGCACCAGCTTCCAGCCCAGGTTGAAGGTGTCCTGCATCGACACGTTCATGCCCTGGCCCGCCTTGGGCGAGTGGGTGTGGCAGGCGTCGCCCGCGGTGAACACGCGGGGGGCGCGGTCGCTGCCTTCGGGCACGTCGTCGAACTTGTCGGTCAGGCTGTGGCCGATGTCGTAGATCGACCACCACACGACCTCTTTCACGTCGATGGCATAGGGTTGGATGATGCGGTTGGCGGCCGCGATCATGTCGTCCTGCGTGAACTTTCGGCTGGCGGCCTTCTCGCCGTCCTTGAGCTTGTCGAGCTCCACATACATGCGGAAGATGTAGCCACCTTCGCGCGGCAGCAGCAGCACGTTGCCTTCGCTGGCCGAGGAGATCAGGCATTTCTGGCGCACATCGGGAAAATCGGTGTTGGCCAGGATGTCCATCACGCCCCAGGCCTGGTGCGCGGCGTCGCCGTGCAACACGCCGCCAATGGCCTTGCGCACGGCAGAGTGCGCGCCGTCGCAACCCACCACATAGTTGCAGCGCACGGTGCGGGTGCCGCCCCAGTGGATGCCGGTCGAGTCCTTGAGCGTGACGGTCACCGGGTGGTCGTCGGTGGTGGGGTCGACCGTCAGGCCCGCGATTTCCCAGCCGTAGTCGGGCGCCAGGCGCGAAGGCGAATTCGCCATCACCTCCAGGAACAGCTCGTGCAGCCGCGCCTGGTTGATCAAGATGTGCGGCATCTCGGAACTGTCGTCGGCCACGTCCTGCACGCGGCCCACGCGCTTGATGTGCTGCGGGTTGGCCGGGTCGGGCATCCAGAACGCGGTCTGGTTCACCCAGTAGGTCTCGCGCTTGACCTTGTCGGCAAAACCGAAGGCCTGGAACATCTCCATGGTGCGGGTGTTGATGCCGTCGGCCTTGCCCTTGACGATGTTGCTGGCCATGCGCTCAACGATCATCGTCTCGATCTCGGGGAACCGCGCCAGCTGCGCCGCGAGGCACAGGCCGGCCGGGCCGGTGCCGGCGATCAGCACGTCCACCTTCTCCGGCAGCGGCTCGTTGGCGCCCCGGTTGCGCCGGTTGGGCGCGGCCGGTTTGATGTCTGGGTTGCCGCCGCGAAAGCCGTCTTTGTAGAACTGCATGGGGTTGTCTCCTCGAACCAAAAGAATGCACACATATGATCAGTATGCTTATCATATGTGTGCAGTTAAACTGGGTCAATACCCCCAGCGCTCGCCATGGACCACCCCGCCGCCATCGACATCGACCAGCAACCCGGCCACGCCATCCGCCGGCTGCACCAGATCTCGGTCGGCATTTTTCTGCAGGAAGTGGGCGAGCTGGGCGTGACGCCGCTGCAGTACGCGGCCTTGCAGGTGGTGGCCAACCAGCCCGGCACCGACCAGCGCACGCTCGCCCGCGCCATCGCGCTGGACGCCTCCACCACCGGCGGCGTGGTCGACCGGCTCGAAGCACGGGGCTGGCTGGAGCGGCGCATGTCGCCCGAAGACCGGCGCGCGCGGTTGTTGTTCCTCACGCCCGCCGGGGCGCAGGCGCTGACCGACACCATCCCGGCGATGCTGCGCGCGCAGGAGCAAATCTTGGCGCCGCTCACCGCGCGCCAGCGCACCGAGTTCATGCGCCTGCTGCAGGTGCTGGTGACACAGAACAACGACATGAGCCGCGCACCCAGCGAGTCGGCGCCCGTCCCGGCTGCCGCGCGGTCGGCCGGCCGGCGAACCGGCGAGCGCTGACCGGCTGCCAGCGTTTACGCGGTGGCGCCGGGCAGCAACAGGCCTTCGTGCAAAGCCACGCGTTCGAGCGCGGCTTCAAAGCTCGCGCGCGCCGCGGCGGCCACTTGCTGCAGGTAGGCGTGCAGCTCGGCGTCGGCCGGATCGCGGTGTGCGCAATCGGCGCTGTAGGTTTCAAAGTGGGCCAGTTGCACCAGCAGCTCGGCCACGTGGCGCGGGCATTCGCAGCGGACCGTGGAGGGCTGGGCGACAAAGCGGGCCAGCGCGGCGTCGGCCCAGCGGCGCGGTGGCACGGGCAGCGGCGCGGGCTGGCCCACCACCGCAGCACCCTGCGCGCCCCTGGACGGGCCCGCAGCCCCTGTGGCCAGCGCCAGGCTGTGCAGCCACTGGGACAGCGCGGCGTCGGGTTGCGGCTCGCGCAGCAAAGCCACACCGGCCGTGGCCAGGGCCTCGCACACCGCATCGGGCCCGAAGGCATACAACACCGCCTTGGGCACACCGGCAAGGGCCGGAGCGATCGCGTCCATGTTGGCCAGCCAGTCGGGGTGCAACTGGGGTTCGTGCACCAGCAAGGCGTCCAGCTCGGCGCCCTGCAGGCCCGAAGCGGCCTGGATGATGTTGTCGAACGGCCCCAGCACCTGCACCGGCCGGTCCAGGCGGCGCAGCAGCGACGCGCGCTGCAGGCGCTGGCCAAGCGCGGCACCGATGACCGCGACCCGCCAGGTCTGCCGGGCTGGCAGCGCCCCGAGCTGGGCCGACGCTGCCGCCGGTCGCGCCGCGCTCAACTGCGCGCGGGTGGCGGCCACCTGTTCCAGCTGCGCCATGTCCAGCGGCGCCAGGCTGCCGATGGCGTGCCCGAGGTCCACCAGCTGTTTGATCAGCGCCAGGCGGCGGACGTCGTCGTCTGAGTACAGGCGCTGGCCGCTGGGCGACAGCGCGGGCTGGGTGAGCGCGTAACGGCGCTCCCAGATGCGCAGCGTGGCCACTGGCATGCCCAACATGCGCGAGACCGCGCCGCTGCGGTGGGTGGTCGGCTCCGCAGGGCTTTTTGCAGGCCGCGCGGGTGTTGGGTTGGTTTTGGCGGTGCTCATCAAGGCTCCTGCGATGAATCGGTTTTGAATCGCATTATCCCAAGAAATCACTCAAAATTTCCACACTGAACCTATAAAGAATCGGAATGCCGTAACATCCAGCCCGCAAAGCGCGTCAAAACCGCTGTGCCACAACGATTCGCCCCACCCCAACAGGAGTTCCCATGAACCAGTCCCCTTCCCGCCGTGTGTTCCTGATGACGCTGGCCTCTTCCGGCGCCGTGATCGCCACCGGCGCGCAAGCCCAGGCCGTGCTCGACGAGAAAGACCCCCAGGCCGTGGCGCTGGGTTACGTGGCCGACAACAAACGCGTCGACGTCAAGAAGTACCCCAAGTTCGTGGCCACCCAGAACTGCGCCAACTGCATGTTGTTCAAGCCCGCCAAGCCGGGCGACAAGACCGGCGGCTGCTCGATCTTCGGCACCAAGCAGGTGGCCGCCGCCGGCTGGTGCTCGGCCTGGGTCAAGAAGGCCTGAAGCGGTTGACCGTCAACCGGGTGTCACCGTGACGCAGCGCCGCAGCGATTTCAAGGGCAACAAGGCCGCGTTGCCGTCCAAGCCCTGCGCCGCCTGCGGCCTGGCCATGAGCTGGCGCCGTCGCTGGGCCAAGAACTGGGACGAGGTCAAGTACTGCTCCGACGCCTGCCGCCGCCACAAAGGCGGTCATGGCTGATCTGCGCGATCTGATCCTGGTGCTGGGCGACCAGCTGGACCTCGACGCCTCGGGCTTCGACGGCTTCGACGCCGCGCACGACGCAGTGTGGATGGCCGAGGTGGAGGAAGAGTCGACGCATGTGTGGTCGAGCCAGCCGCGCACCGCCTTGTTTTTGTCGGCCATGCGGCACTTCGCGCTCGCGCTGCAAAGCGCCGGTCGGCCGCTGCACTACCAGCGAATGGATGCACCAGGCTGCGTGGGCGGCCTGGGTGCGCAGCTGCAGGCCGACCTGTTGCGGCTGCGCCCGGCCAGACTGGTGATGACCGCGCCGGGCGACTGGCGCGTGCTCCACGCCATCAAGGCGGTGGCCGAGGCCACCGGCGTGCCGCTGGAGATCCGCGAAGACCGCCACTTCTTTTGCACCGTGCGCGAGTTCGCGGCCCACGCCAAAGGCCGCAAGTCGCTGCGCATGGAGTACTTCTACCGCGAGCAGCGGCAACGCCACCGCGTGCTGATGCAGCCCGAAGCCGACGGCGGCGGGCCGGTGGGCGGGCAGTGGAACTTTGACGCCGACAACCGCGAAGCCTTTGGCGCGGCCGGGCCAGGCCAAGTCGCCCGGTTCGAGCCCGACGCCATCACCCGCGAGGTGATAGCCCTGGTGCAGAACCGCTTTGCCACGCACCCCGGCTGCCTCGACAGTTTTGCCTGGCCAGTCACGCGCGCACAGGCGCTGCAATCGCTGCAACAGTTCATCCAGGAACGGCTGCCGCACTTCGGCCAGCACCAGGACGCGATGTGGCCCGGCGAGCCCTGGCTGTTTCACGCGCACCTGTCGGCCGCGCTCAACCTCAAGCTATTGAACCCGCGCGAGGTGGTGGCCGCTGCCGAGGCGGCGTACCGCGCCGGGCATGCGCCGCTGGCCAGCGTGGAAGGTTTCGTCCGCCAGATTTTGGGCTGGCGCGAGTACGTGCGCGGCATCTACTGGACGCAGATGCCGCAGTACCTGGAGCGCAACACGCTCGATGCGCACGAAGACCTGCCGCCCTGGTACTGGACCGGCGCGACCGACATGGCCTGCCTGCGCGACGCGATCGGCCAAACGCTGGAGCACGGCTACGCGCACCACATCCAGCGGCTCATGGTCACTGGCCTGTACGCGCTGATGCTGGGCGTGGAACCCAAACAAGTGCACGCCTGGTACCTGGCGGTGTACGTGGACGCGGTGGAATGGGTCGAACTGCCCAACACCCTGGGCATGAGCCAGTACGCCGACGGCGGCGTCATGGGCAGCAAGCCCTATGTGGCCACCGGCAAATACATCCAGCGCATGAGCCCGTATTGCAAGGGCTGCCGCTACGACCCGGCGCAGCGCAGCGGCGACACCGCCTGCCCGTTCACCACGCTGTACTGGGACTTTCTGGTGCGCCACGAAGCGACGCTGCTGAAGAACCCGCGCATGTCGCTGCAGGTGAAGAACGTGGCGCGGCTGACCGACGCACAAAAGCTCGCGGTGGGCGAACGGGCGGCAGCGATCCGGCGCGGCGAGGTCGGCGTGGGCACGGCGACGGCCCTGCCAGGAGCGGGACGCCGTGGCTGATCTCTTCGCATCGAGCTTCGAACCCACGCTGGCCGCCGCCCGCGCGCGCATCGCCGCCGTGCGGCCGGCTGCCTACGCCCGCACCCGCAACGCACTCGACGGCGCGGTGACGCAGCTCTCGCCCTACATCACGCACGGCTTCGTGTCGCTCACCGAGGTGCTGTCCGGCGTGGCCGCGCGCCACGCGCTCGATCTGCAGCACAAGTTCGTTTACGAGCTCGGCTGGCGCGCCTACTTCCGGCATGTGTGGCAACACCGGGGCGACGGCATCCTGCGTTCGCTCCACGAAGGCGTGCTGCCCGACGAGGCCTACGCCCGCGCGCTGCCCGCCGACATCCGCGAAGCCCGCACCGGCGTACCGGTGATCGACGAGGCGGTGCGCACGCTGTACGCCAGCGGCATGCTGCACAACCACGCCCGCATGTGGCTGGCGAGCTACCTGGTGCATGTGCGCAAGGTGCACTGGCGCACCGGGGCCGACTGGCTGTACGCCCACCTGCTCGACGGCGACCTGGCGAGCAACCACCTGAGCTGGCAATGGGTGGCCGCCACCGGCAGCCGCAAACCGTATCTGTTCAACGCCGAGAACGTGGCCCGTTACGCGCCCGCCGCCTGGCACAGCCCCGGCAGCGTGATCGACACCAGCTATGAAGCGCTTGATGAGCTGGCCCGGCATTGGCCCAAGCGCCTGCCCGATGTTGCACACGAACCGGTGAGCGGTTCAGGAGCCGAACCCGCGCTGCACACCACACCGCCCGACGCGCTGGCAACGACTGCGCCCGACCCAGCCACCGTGGCGGGCCGCGAGGTGTGGCTGGTGCACCCCTGGAACCTGGGCGAGCTGCCCGCCGGACTGCCGGCCGATGCGCTGGTGCTCGGCCTGTTCGTGGCCGACTTCCACCGCGCCTGGCACTGGAGCGAACGGCGCTGGCGTTTTGTCGGCGAGCGCATGGCGCAGATCGCCCCGGTGCGCTGGCACGGCGATGCGGCGGCCATCGGCACGGCCTTGAAACGCGCGCGCCGGGTGCGCTGCGTGGCCGAGCCCCACCTCGCGCCGTGGCTGAGCGCATGGGCCGAGTGCGTGCCCGCGCCAACCCTGTTTCCGTCGGTCGACCGGCGCTGTGATTCTTTCTCGCAGTGGTGGCACCAGGCGACGCGCGGGCTGTCCAGCGCCGCCGACCTGCTGAGCGTCCACGAGGTGCCCGCATGCTGAACGAAGCCCCCGAAAAATCGCCACCCCTGACCGTGCTGTACGACGGCGCCTGCCCGCTGTGCCGACGCGAGATCGGCGTCTACCAGGGGCTGCGGTCTGAAACGCCGGTGTGCTACGCCGACGTGAGCGACGCCGCCGTGCCACTGCCACCCGGCACCACGCGCGAGCAACTGCTGGCGCGCTTCCACGTGCGCCAGAGCGACGGCACGCTGATCAGCGGCGCGAGCGCAATGGAACGCCTGTACCGCCTGTTCTTGCGGGCACGCCCGCGCATGCAGCGCTGGGCGGCCCGTCTGGACCGTTGATACCCCACACCCTCACCTGGAACTCCCCCACATGAACCCCACCGTTCTCATCACCGGCGCCAGCGGCGGCATCGGCCAACAACTCGCCCAGCGGCTGCACGCCCAAGGCTGGCGGGTGGTGGCCGTCGGCCGCGACGCCGACCGCCTGGCCGAGGTGCCGGCCCACCTGCGCATCGCCGCCGACACCACCACGCCCGAAGGCGCCGCACACGCCATCGCGGCCACACAAGAAGCCCTGGGCGCCGCGCCGTCGATGCTGGCGCACTGCGTCGGCAGCACGCTGATCGCGCCGCTGCACCGCACCAAGCTGGAGGCCTATCGCGAGGTGATGCGCGTCAACCTCGACAGCGCGGTGTTCATGCTGCAGGCCTGGATCGGCGGCCTGCAGGGCGGTCCCGGCGCCGCCGTGTTCGCCAGCTCGGTGGTGGCGCGCATCGGCGTGGCGAACCACGAAGCCATCGCCGCGGCCAAGGGCGGCGTCGAGGCGCTGGTGCGCAGCGCGGCCGCCAGCTACGCGGCGCAAGGTCTGCGCATCAACGCGGTGGCTCCGGGCATGACCGAAACCCCCATGACCGCCAGCATGCTCAAGCTGCCCGCCATGCGCGAAGGCGCCGGGCGCCAGTACCCGCTGGG
>JALOSH010000114.1 GCA_025458545.1 Hydrogenophaga sp. | reverse complement strand
CCCCGACTACCCGGTGCTGGAGGCGCGGGTGCACGGGCGTTCGAGGCGCCTGCCTGCGCCAGGCCAAGCGGGCGACGACGAACTCTTCTTCGGCCCTTTCCGCCAGATGCTGCAGGCCAGCCTGAAGCAACCCCTGGCCGGCGCGCAGTGGACCGGCATCACCACCCGCATCGCGCAAAAGCTGCTGGAGGCCGGTGAGGTGGACGCGGTGATCGCCATGGCGCTGCACCCCGAAGACCCCTGGCGCCCGCTGCCGGTGCTGGTGACCCGGCCCGAAGACATGGCGCGCTGCCGTGGCATGCGCATGGGCTACGCGCCGCTGATCGCGCTGGTCGAGCCCGCGCTGGCGATGGGCCACAAGCGGCTGGCCGTCATCGGCATTCCGTGCCAGATCTACGCGCTGCGTGCCATCCAGCCCGAGTTGGAGCGCGAACAAGGTTTGCAAAAGCTGGTGGTGATCGGCACGCCCTGCTCGGACAACACCACCACACAAAACTTCCACCAGTTCCTCGCGCTGGTCTCACCAAAACCGCAGGACGTGACCTACCTCGAATTCCGCGCCGACTACCACGTCGAGATCCGCATGAAAGACGGCGCGGTGCGCGAAATCCCGTTCCTGCAACTGCCACTGTCCACGCTGCCGCCCGATTTTTTCCCGATGACCTGCCGCACCTGCGTGGACTACACCAATGTGCTGTCCGACATCACGGTGGGCTACATGGGCGGCCAGGGCGAGCAGTGGCTGCTGGTGCGCAACGCACAAGGCCAGACCTTGCTGGAACTGCTGGGCGACGAGGTGAACACCCGCGCACCGGGCAGCGCGGGCCAGCGCGCGGGCGCGGTGAAAGGGTTTCTGAAAAACGTGGAACGCGCCGCCGGCGGCCTGCCGCTGCGCAAGATGCCGGACTGGCTGCGGCCCATCGTCGGCTGGCTGATGCCGCGCGTGGGGCCGCGCGGGCTGGAGTTCGCGCGGGCGCGGGTGGAGATGAAAGCGGTGGAGACCATGGTCCACCTGCAGCGCGAAGCCCCGGCGCGCATGAAAACCATGGTGCCCGAACACGTGGTGCACCTGGTGCGGCCTTATGGTTTGCCTCGGGTTTCGGGTTCTGAGGACGCTGCTCCGCCCTGACCTGAGCGCTCTGGCTGTCCGTGCGGAGAGGGGTTCGCCGGCACCTCGCGCAGGCCGATGGGCGATGGGCTTCGGGTCTTGGGTTTCCCTCCAGGTCCGCCCACACCTTACTGGGGGCAGGCGGTTCCGGCGTGCGGGCGCAGTCCCCATTCGCGGTTGCCCACGCCACAGCGCGCCACAAACCGTATTGATGAAGAAACCATCAAGCGCCCAGGCACGCGCCCGCGAGCGTGGGACGGTGAACGCATCCCTGGATCGCCTGCCCCTGCTCACACGCTGAGGGCGCCAAAGGCCAAATCGCTTTCGGCGCGCAAATTCAGGGTTAACCCGCAACCTGGCCGAAATAAACCGTCACAGACAATTGACAAGATGTTGTGTCATGTTAAATTGACACCTGCTTTTGTCGCATCTGGATGACAAAGCGGCACTCGCCGAGGGGCCCATGGACATGATGTCACGCATTCAGCAGGCGCTGGACCAGCAACTGGCCCTGGCGCACAGCGCCAGTGCGCCGCCCCGCCTCATCGCCGCCATGCGGCACGCCGTGTTCCCCGGCGGCGCCCGCATCCGCCCCCAACTCTGCCTGGCGGTGGCCCAGGCCTGCGGTGAAGACGCGCCCGAACTCACCAATGCCGCAGCGGTGGCCATCGAACTGATGCACTGCGCCTCGCTGGTGCACGACGACATGCCCTGCTTCGACGACGCCGACACCCGGCGCGGGATGCCCACGGTGCACAAGGTCTACGGCGAACCGCTGGCCCTGCTCTCGGGCGACGGCCTCATCGTCATGGCCTTCCAGGCCCTGGCCCGCGCGGGCGCCCACCATCCGCAGCGCCTGGCCGGATTGATCCAGACCGTGTGCACCGGCACCGGCGCGCCCGACGGCATCGTGGCCGGCCAAGCCTGGGAATGTGAACCGCGCGCATCGCTGAGCCGCTACCAGCGCGCCAAAACCGGCGCCCTGTTCGTGGCGTCCACCTGTGCCGGCGCGCAAGCCGCAGGCGCCGATCCGAGCGGCTGGCGCGCCCTGGGCGAATACCTGGGCGAGGCCTACCAGGTGGCCGACGACATCCGGGACGTCATGCTCGACAGCGACGAGCTGGGCAAACCGTCCGGCCAAGACGCCCAACACCAGCGCCCCAGCGCCGCCGCCGACCTCGGTCTGATGGGCGCTGTCGACTACTTCCGAGGGCTGATGCAAGGCGCGGTGGACGCCATCCCCGACTGCCCCAGCCGCAACGCCATGCGCCATCTGGTGTGGAAAGAGTCCGAGCGGCTGATGCCACAAAGCACTTGCGACCGCATCCGCCTGGCGCAACCCCAGCGCGACCTGGCAGCCCAGGCCGCCGAGGCCGCCAGCCGCCTGTCGCGACCCGGCGCGGCGGCATGGCGCACCAACACCACCGCACCATGAACACCCTGAACACCGCCGACGCACTGCCAGCGTTTGAAGGTCGGTCGACCTGGCGCCAGCGCCTCGCCGCGCGCATGGACCGCTGGACCACCAGCCCGACCCTGTACCGCTGGGCACTGTCGTGGCCGCTGTCGCGCTGGGTGGTTCGCCGCCGCTCCGCTCAACTGTTCGAACTGATGGCCGGTTTTGTGCACACGCAGGTGCTGCTGGCCTGCGTGCGCCTGCGCTTGCTGGAAACCGTGCTCGAAGCGCCGCGCACGCTGGACGAGCTGGTGGTCCAGACCGGGCTGCCACGCGCCGGGCTGCAACGCCTGCTCGACTCCGCCGTCTCGATGCGCCTGATGGACCGCCGCAGTGGCGACCGCTATGGCCTGGGTGCCCTGGGCGCACCGGTGGCCGCGCATGAGGGCATCCGCGACATGGTGGAACACAACGCCACCCTTTACGACGACCTGCGCGACCCCCTGGCCTTGCTGCGCGACCCCGGCCAGGCAGGCATGCACACCTACTGGCCGTACACGCCCGACCAAACCAGCCCCGCCGCCCCCGCGCCCGACAGCTTTTCCCGTTACTCCTCGCTCATGTCGACCTCGCAGCGCTTCGTGATCGAAGAGCTGTTGAACGCTTACCCGTTTGCCGACCACCGGCGCGTGCTCGACGTGGGTGGCGGCATGGGCGGCTGGGTCAGTGCGCTGGCCCAACGCCACCCGCACCTGCAATGCGACCTGTTCGACCTGCCACCGGTGGCCGCTCTGGCGCGCGAGAACGTGCAGCGCCAGGGCCTGGGCGAACGCATCACCACCCACGGCGGCAGCTTCACCACCGACCCGCTGCCCGCCGGCGCCGACCTGGTCACTTTGGTGCGTGTGGCCCACGACCATGCCGACGACACCGTGCTGACGGTGCTGCGCGCCATCCACGACGCACTGCCCCTGGGCGGCACCTTGCTGCTGGCCGAGCCGATGGCGCAAAGCGAAGGCCCCAGCCCCAGCGACCCGTATTTCCACTTCTATCTGATGGCGATGGGCTCGGGCCAGCTGCGCACGCCGCAAGCGCTCATGGCCCTGATGGAAACCGCGGGTTTCACCCACATCGAATTGGCACCGAACCCCATGCCCCTGCACGCACAGATTCTGGTGGGTCGCAAATCTAGGGGTTTTCCCTTGGTTGCAACGCAAAATGTCCATTTAGATTGACACATGTAACTGTCAATCGCTTAATACACATCATGCAAGCCGAAGCCATTGTTTTCCAAAGTCCCTGCCAGCTCTCGGTGCGGACGCTGGAACTGCGCACCATGGTGGACGGCGACCTGGAAGTGCAGGTCGAATACAGCGGCATCAGCACCGGCACAGAGCGCCTGCTCTGGGACGGCAGCATGCCGCCCTTCCCCGGTCTGGGTTATCCGCTGGTGCCTGGTTATGAAACCGTGGGCCGCGTGGTGCGCACCCTGGGCCAATGCAAGCTGGCCGTCGGAGACCGGGTGTTTGTGCCGGGCTCCTACAGCTTTGAAGGTGTCCACAACCTGTTCGGCGGCGCGGGTTCGCGCCTGGTGGTGCCCGAGAACCGCGTTGTCAAAGTCCAGAACGACAACGCCAACGCCGTGCTGCTGGCGCTGGCCGCCACGGCGTACCACACCGTCACCTACGGCGGCACCCGCGACCCCGACACCCCACCCGACCTGATCGTGGGCCACGGCGTCATGGGTCGGCTGCTGGCCCGTCTCACGGTGGCCTCCGGTGCCCCGGCCCCAGTCGTCTGGGAAACGCAGGCGCTGCGCCGGAGCGGCGGCGAGGGCTACAACGTGGTCCACCCGGACGACGACGACCGCAAGAACTACCGCGCGATCTACGACGTCAGCGGCGACGCGAAGATCCTTCACCAGGTCATTCCCCGGCTCGACAAGGGCGGCGAAGTGGTGCTGGCCGGCTTCTACCACCAGGACATTTCGTTCGCCTACGCACCGGCCTTCATGCGCGAAGCCAGCATCCGTGTGGCCGCCGAATGGAAGCGCGCCGACCTGCTGGCCGTGACCGAACTGGTCGACACCGGTCGCCTGTCGCTCGACGGTCTGATCACCCACACCCACACGCCGGCGCAAGCGCGGGATGCCTACGAGGTCGCCTTTGGCGATCCCCACTGCCTGAAGATGGTCCTGGACTGGAGACATTGACATGAATGCGCCCGAAATGAAGAGCCACCCGATCCAATTCCAGGCGCAACTGCGCCAGGAAGCCGCCATCGAACCCGATCCGGTGCACACCGGCGAGGTCAAGAAAGAAACGCAGATCATCGCGATCTACGGCAAGGGTGGCATCGGCAAAAGCTTCACGCTCGCCAACCTCTCGTACATGATGGCCCAGCAAGGCAAGAAGGTGCTGCTGATCGGCTGCGATCCGAAAAGCGACACCACCAGCCTGCTGTTCGGTGGCCGCGCCTGCCCGACCATCATCGAAACCTCGTCGAAGAAAAAACTGGCCGGTGAGCCGGTGAAGATCGGCGACGTCTGCTTCAAGCGGGACGGCGTCTACGCCATGGAACTCGGTGGCCCCGAGGTCGGCCGCGGCTGCGGCGGGCGCGGCATCATCCACGGCTTCGAGTTGCTCGAAAAACTCGGCTTCCACGAGTGGGGCTTCGACTACGTGCTGCTCGACTTCCTGGGCGACGTGGTGTGTGGCGGCTTCGGTCTGCCGATTGCCCGCGACATGTGCCAGAAGGTCATCGTGGTCGCATCCAACGACCTGCAATCGCTCTACGTGGCCAACAACGTGTGCAGCGCGGTGGAGTACTTCCGCAAGCTCGGCGGCAACGTCGGCGTGGCCGGCATGGTGATCAACCGCGACGACGGCACCGGCGAAGCCAAAGCGTTTGCCGAGCAGGTCGGCATCCCGGTGCTGTCGGTGATTCCGGCCGACGACGACATCCGCCGCAAGAGCGCCAGTTACGAAATCATCGGCCATCCGGACTCGGTCTGGGGCCCCATGTTTGCCCAGCTCGCCGCCAACGTGGACGCCTCATCCCCCATGCGTCCGAATCCTCTGACGCAAGACGGTCTGCTGGGTCTTTTCTCTGCCTCCACCGTGGGCCGCAATGTGGTGCTGGAACCGGCCACCGAATTCGACATGTGCGGCAAGACCGAAACGGTCAAGCCCACGCTCGAAGTGGTTTACGACGAAGTCTGAACCACAACAGCCGTCCACCATGAACGCCGTCATCCCGATCATCCCCGCACCCGCTGGCCCGACCACGGGCACCACCGCCATCGAGGGCGATGGCATGGGCTGCCATGCGGGTGGCGAGACGCTGCTGGCCGCCGCCAAGGCGGCGGGCAAGAGCGAGGTGCTGGCGCAGTACGCGCAGGACTATCCCAAGGGCGAACACGTAGGACCGCACGACCAGCCCCAGAGCATGTGCCCGGCCTTCGGCTCACTGCGCGTGGGTCTGCGCATGCGCCGCACCGCCACCATCCTCAGCGGCTCGGCCTGCTGCGTCTACGGCCTGACCTTCACCAGCCACTTCTACGGCGCGCGCCGCAGCGTCGGCTACGTGCCGTTCAACAGCGAATCGCTCGTCACCGGCAAGCTGTTCGAAGACATCCGCGAAGCGGTGCACGCCCAGGCCGACCCGAGTCAGCTAGACGCCATCGTCATCATCAACCTCTGCGTGCCCACCGCCAGCGGCGTGCCACTGCAGCTGCTGCCGCCCTCGATCAACGGCGTGCGCATCATCGGCATCGACGTGCCCGGCTTCGGCGTGCCGACCCATGCCGAAGCCAAGGATGTGCTGACCGGCGCGATGTTGAAGTACGCGCGCCAGGAAGTCTTGGCCGGCCCGGTGCCTGCACCGCGCCAGGCCCGCAGCGACAAGCCGACCATCACCCTGCTGGGCGAGATGTTCCCGGCCGATCCGATGCTGATCGCACAGATGATCGCGCCGATGGGCCTGGCCGTCGGCACCACAGCCCCGACCCGCGAATGGCGCGAGCTGTACGCCGCGCTCGACGGCGGGCCGTTGCCGCCATCCACCCGTTCTACACCGCCAGCATCCGCGAGTTCCAGGCCGCGGGCCGCCCCATCGTGGGCTCGGCCCCGGTCGGCGTGGACGGGACACACGACTGGCTGGGCGCCATTGGCGACGCCATCGGCGTGTCGCCGGCGCTGATCGACACCGCGCGCAACCAGACGCTCGCCGCGATCCGCGGCGTGCTGTCGCAACAGAAGATCAACGGCCGCATCACGCTCAGCGGCTACGAAGGTTCCGAGCTGCTGGTGGGCCGCCTGCTGGTCGAATGCGGCGCCGATCTGCGCTACGTCGGTTCGGCCTGCCCGGCCACGCCCTGGAACGCACACGACGCCGACTGGCTGCGCAGCAAAGGGGTGCAGGTGCAGTTCCGCGCCTCGCTGGAAAACGACCTCGACGCGCTGCACGAATACCAGCCGCAGTTGGCGATCGGCACCACACCGGTGGTGCAGGCTGCCAAAGAGGCCTGCGTGCCGGCGCTGTACTACACCAACCTGATTTCCGCCCGCCCGCTGATGGGCGTGGCCGGAGCCGGTTCGCTGATCCAGGTGGTCAACGCTGCCATGGGCAACCAGCACCGCTTCGACGCGATGAAGGAATTCTTCGGTGGCGTCGGCCAGGGCGACGAGGCCGGTGTATGGGAAGACGTGCCCAAGCCGTTCCCGAACTTCCGCAAGGAAATGCGCCGTCTCAACGAGAAGGCCGCCAAGAAGCGGGAGGCACAAGATGTTGGTGCTTGACCACGACCGTGCCGGCGGCTACTGGGGTGCCGTCTATGTGTTCACCGCCATCAAGGGCCTGCAGGTGGTGATCGACGGCCCGGTAGGCTGCGAAAACCTGCCGGTCACCTCGGTGCTGCACTACACCGACGCGCTGCCGCCGCACGAGCTGCCCATCGTCGTCACCGGCCTGGCCGAAGAACAGCTGGGCCGCGAAGGCACCGAGGGCTCGATGAAGCGCGCCCACGCGGTGCTCGACCCCGAGCTGCCTGCCGTGGTGGTCACCGGCTCGATCGCCGAAATGATCGGTGGCGGCGTGACGCCCGAGGGCACGAACCTCATGCGCTTCCTGCCGCGCACCATCGACGAAGACCAGTGGCAGTGCGCCGACCGCGCCATGTTCTGGCTCTGGAGCGAATACGGCATGAAAAAGGTGCCGGCGCGCAAACCCTTTGCGGAAAGACCGGCTGGTGAGAAGCCGCGCGTCAACATCATCGGCCCGAGCTACGGCGTGTTCAACAGCCCCAGCGACTTGGCCGAAATCCGCCGCCTGGTGCAGGGCATCGGCGCCGAGATCAACCTGGTGTTTCCGCTGGGCAGCCATTTGTCTGAGGTGTCACGCCTGGTTGAGGCCGACGTGAACATCTGCATGTACCGCGAGTTCGGCCGCATGCTGTGCGAGGCGCTGGACCGGCCCTACCTTCAGGCACCCATCGGCCTGCACAGCACCACCAAGTTTTTGCGCAAGCTCGGCGATCTGCTGGGCCTGGACCCTGGACCCGGAACCGTTCATCCAGCGCGAGAAGCACACCACCATCAAGCCGGTGTGGGACCTGTGGCGCTCGGTCACCCAAGACTTCTTTGCCACCGCCAGTTTTGCGGTGGTGGCCAACGGCACCTACGCGCGCGGCCTGCAGCACTTCCTGGAAACCGAGATGGGCCTGCCCTGCCGGTTTGCGGTCTCGCGCAAGGCCGGCGAGAAGACCGACAACGCGGCGGTGCGCGAGCTGGTGAAGACCCAGACCCCGCTGATCCTGTTCGGCAGCTACAACGAGCGCATGTACCTGGCCGA
>JALOSH010000113.1 GCA_025458545.1 Hydrogenophaga sp. | reverse complement strand
CCCGCAGAGCGTGATCGACCGCGCGCGCTGGGGCCGCCACGCCGGCCACCCGCTGCTGGGCGCGGCCGACTACAAGCTGGTGCACCACGCCAAGAACGGCCGCGCGGTCTACAGTTTTTGCATGTGCCCGGGCGGCACAGTGGTGGCCGCGACTTCCGAACCGGGCCGCGTGGTCACGAACGGCATGAGCCAGTATTCGCGCAACGAGCGCAACGCCAACGCCGGCATGGTGGTGGGGATCGACCTGGCCGATTACCCACAAACTTTTCCGCAGGACCTGCCCTTGTGGACTTCGGCCTTTGGCGAAGCCGACGGAGCGCGCTTCGCGCAGCAAGCCCAGATACTGGCCGCGCAGGGCCAAACCCACCCGCTGGCCGGCATCGTGCTGCAGCGGGAACTGGAAGCGCGCGCCTACACCCTGGGCGGCGGCACCTACGAGGCACCGGGCCAGCTGGTGGGGGATTTTGTCGCTGGGAAGGCCTCCAGCGCGCTGGGCGAGGTGACGCCCTCCTACAAACCCGGCGTCAAGCTCGGCGACCTGTCCGCCGCTTTACCGGCCTACGCCATCGACGCCATGCGCGAGGCCATCCCGGTGTTCGGTCGCAAGATCAAGGGCTACGACATGGCGGATGCGGTGCTCACCGGCGTGGAAACCCGCACCAGCTCGCCGCTGCGCATCACCCGCGGGCCGGACTTCCAGAGCCTGAACACGCGCGGCCTGTTCCCGGCGGGCGAAGGCGCCGGATATGCGGGCGGCATCCTGTCGGCGGGGGTCGATGGCATCAAAGTGGCCGAAGCGGTGGCACGGGACCTGCTCGGCCCGAACAGCGACTCCGCGGCAGCAGCCGAGGATGACCTGGAAACGGCGTCCGACCCGGCCTGAGCACCGCACCGGCATGCTGAAGGCTCCTCAACACCGGAGCTTTCCATGAAAACCCCGAAGACCCTTTCCCTCCTGCCCGTCATGGCCGGTCTGCTGGGCCTGTCCGGCACAGGCCTGGCTCAGGCCCAGGATGAGCAAGGCCGCGTCATCAGCAGCACGCCTGTGATCCAGCAGATCGCCGTGCCGCGCCAGGTCTGTGTCGACCAGACCGTGACCGTTCCGGGCCAGAAGTCTGGCGCCGGTGCACTGATCGGTGGCATCGCCGGTGGCGCCATGGGCAACGCGATCGGCGACGGCAGCGGCCGTGCGCTGGCCACCGTCATTGGCCTGATGGGCGGCGCCATCGTCGGCAACCGCATCGAAGGCACCAGCCAGCCCCACCCAGAACTTTTACGAAAACCGCACCGTGGCCTACAACGTGGTCTACGAATACGCCGGTCGCCAGTACAGCACCCAGATGCCCAACGACCCGGGCCGTTTCGTGCGCCTGAGCGTGACCCCGGTGGACAGCGCGCCACCCCCGCCGGTGCAGTACGTGCCGCCGCAACCTCGGGTGGAATACGTGCCGGCTCCGCAGGTCATCACCCGCATCCACACCGGCACCACCTTTGTGCCGGCGCCTCAAGTCGTGTACATCGGTGGCTACCGCCCGTACCCTGAAATCCACCACCCGCGCCGCGACCGGCACGAGCGCGAAGACCGCCGCCGGTACGACCACCGCGAATACCGCGACGATCGCGGCGGTGACAAATGGATCCGTCATTGAATGGTGCCCCCCGCGCCGCCTGCGGCGTCACCCCCCAGGGGGCGATGCGCGTGGCCCGGCGAAGCCGGTTCCACCGCATCCTGGACCAAGACACTTACTCCGGATACGTTGGGGGAAGGTAAGACGAAAGAAGCGCCCTGTGGGGCGCTTCTTTTTTTTGGGCTCTTCAGGGTTCACCACGCTCCGGCGTGCGTGCCCCTAGCCCAGGATGCGGTGGAACCGGCTTCGCCGGGCCACGCGCATCGCCCCCTGGGGGGTGACGCCGCAGGCGGCGCAGGGGGGTCAGAGTTTTTGCAGGGCTGCGATGCGCTCTTCCATCGGCGGGTGGGTGGAGAACAGCTTGCCCAAGCCACCGGCAATGCCCATGGCCGCCATGGTCTTGGGCAGTTCGCCCGGGGTCAGACCGCCCAGTCGGGCCAGGGCGTTGATCATCGGCTGCTTGCGGCCCATCAGCTGTGCGGCACCGGCGTCGGCGCGGAACTCGCGCTGGCGGCTGAACCAGGCCACGATGATGGCAGCGATGAAGCCCAGCAGGATGTCCATCACGATGGTGGTGACCATGTAGCCAATGCCCGGGCCGGAGTTGCTGTCGCTGCCGCGGCGCAAAAAGCTGTCGACCGCGTAACCGATCAGGCGGCTGAGGAACACCACGAAGGTGTTCATCACGCCTTGGATCAGCGTCATGGTCACCATGTCGCCGTTGGCCACGTGGGCCACCTCGTGGCCGATCACCGCCTCGACCTCTTCTTTGGTCATGCTCTGCAGCAAGCCGGTGGACACCGCCACCAGCGCACTGTTCTTGAAGGCGCCGGTGGCAAAGGCGTTGGGCGCACCGTCGTAGATCGCCACTTCGGGCATGCCGATGCCCGCCTTGTCGGCAAACTTCTGCACCGTCTGCACGATCCAGGCTTCGTCGGCGTTGCTCGGCTGGGTGATGACGCGGGCGCCGGTGCTCATCTTGGCCATGGTCTTGCTCATCAGCAGGGAGATGATGGCGCCGCCAAAACCGAGCACGAGCGAGAACCCGGCCAGGGCCGTCATGTTCAGGCCGTTGGCCGTGAGGAAGCGGTCCACACCCAGGATGCGCGTGGTGACCAGCAACACCGCCATGACGGCGACGTTGGTCAGGACAAACAACAGGATGCGTTTCATGAGGGCTCCGTGAGTAGAAAAAACAGGCAGATGATAGTGGGGACGGTCCGACCGCTTTCAAGCCAGGGTTTGGCGCCACGGCCCGGGTTTCAGACCTGCGGCAGCAGGTAACGCCGCTCCCAGGCGCTGATCTCGGCCAGGTAATGGTCGTGCTCCAGCGCCTTGACCGCCAGGAAACCCCTGACGAAGCGTTCCCCCAGCAGGCGCGGCGCGTCGGCACTCGCCGCCATTTGTGCATGCGCGGCGTCAAAAGTTCGCGGCAGGCCCCGCGCCTGGTGGTAGCCGTTGCCCTCCACCGGCTCCAGCGCGGTCAGACGCTCCTGCACGCCCGCCAAGCCCGCCGCCAGGCTCGCGGCCATGGCCAGGTAGGGGTTGGCGTCGGCGCCCGCCAGCCGGTTTTCCACCCGGCGCGCGGCCGGGCCGCTGACGGGCACCCGCAGGCCGGCGGTGCGGTTGTCGTACCCCCACTGCACGTTGGTCGGCGCCTGGCTGCCGGCCACGTAGCGCCGGTAGCTGTTGACGGTGGGGGCGTAGACCAGCATCAGGTCGGGCGTGTAGGCCTGCAGACCCCCGATGAAATGGAAAAACGCCTCGCTGGCCGAGCCGTCGGCCTGGCTGAACACGTTGCGGCCCTGGGCGTCGACCACGCTCTGGTGCAGGTGCATGGAGCTGCCGGCCTGGCCGGCGATGGGCTTGGCCATGAAAACCGCGTTCAGCCCGTGCTGCAGCGCGATTTCGCGCGCCGCGGTCTTGAACAAAAAGGCCTGGTCGGCCACCGCCACCGGGTCGCCGTGCAGCAGGTTGATCTCGTACTGGTTTTCGCCCACCTCGTGCAGCCAGGTGTCGGCGCGGATGCCCAGGCCGTCGATGGCGGCATGGAACGCGTCCCAGAACGGTGCCAGTTCATTCAACGCGTTCAGGCTGAACGCCGACTGACCCACCTCGGGCCGCCCACCCTTGCCGGTTGGTGCGGCCAGCGGCAGGGCAGGATCGGTCATGGCCGCGGTCAGGTAGAACTCGATCTCGGGTGCCACCACCGGGGTCAGGCCCTGGGCGGCGTAGCGGGCCACCACGTTTTTCAGCACCGAGCGCGGCGCGAATTCGCACAGGCTGCCGTCCATCTCCCACGCGTCGTGCACCGCCAGGTAGCGGGGCACGCTGGCCCAGGGCGAGCGCTTGAGCGTGGCCAGATCGGGCACCAGGCGCACGTCCGGATCGCTGTCCGGGAAGATGGGGTCGTAGCTGTACTCGCCGGTCACGCACTGCATGGGAATCGCCTGGCAGATGCGCAGCTCGCTGCCAGCGGCAAAGCTGGCCGCTGGCATGAGCTTGCCGCGTGGATAGCCGGTGACGTCGGCAAACAGGCATTCGACATCGCGCACGCCGGTCTCGCGAAAGTGCGCGGCCAGCGTGGCGCGGTCTGGCTCGTGGGCCAGGTTCAGATGAGACCAGGAGGGCGAAGAGGCGGGCGGGTTGGAGGGCATGTCAGCTTTTCGGGGAAGGGCGTGGCGGTCGAAACACCGTTTCATCGCGGTAGAAGGCCGGGTCTTGGTTGGCCGTCCACCAGCCTGGCACCCCCAGCACCGGCAGCGGGGTGAAGGGTTTGGTCGCCAACTCGGCCGCGCCCAGGCGGGTCGCCAGCCAATGGTCCCAGGCGGCCAGATCGTCGCCCAGTTCCAGGGGGACCGGCGTCCGGTACACGTGACCGGTGATTGACTTGTAGGGGGCCACCAGCTTTTCCAGCAAGGCATGGCCGAAGAGCACCAGCCGCGCCTGCGTCCACAGCGGACGAAGTTCGACAAACAGCCGGGGCCAATCGCGCGCCATCAGCGCCTGCCACAGCGCATCAGGCGCCTGGAGCAGCACCGCGTTTTCATCAAACAGGGTGATCGCGTCGCGCACCGGCCCGCGCCGCTGACCCACACCGGCCGCTTGAATTTCTGCGGCTTGCAACTGGTTGAGCAGCTGTTTGGTGGCGGGAAAGCGCATCCAGACCAGGCCATTGAAAAAGTCGTGCAGGCCCTCGCGGGTGGGCACGGTGCCGGAGTCGAAAATGAACTGTTCGTAAGCCTGCGCCTCGGGCAGTTCGGATTGCGGCACAAAACGCGGACCGCTGCCGTCCAGGCGCCGGTTCAGCGCCTGCGACAGCGCCATGCCCGCCCCACAAGCCTTGCAAACCGCCGCGCCGTCGCGCGCCACGGGGGCAAACCACGGTTGCGCCCAGTCCGGCGCTGGCCAGCGGTTCGCCCGCTCGCCTGCGGTGGGCGCGCTCAGGCGACCAGCTTCCAAGGCAAGGCCTCGCCAGAACGCAGCGGCTTCAGCTCGGCTTCGCCGAACGCGTAGCTCTCGGGCGGCGTCCAGCTCTCGCGCTTCAGGGTGATGCTGTCGGTGTTGCGCGGCAGGCCGTAGAAATCGGCGCCGAAGAAGCTGGCGAAGCCCTCCAGCTTGTCCAGCGCGCCGGCGGCATCAAAAGCCTCGGCGTACATCTCCATGGCGGCGTGCGCGGTGTAGCAACCGGCGCAGCCGGTGGCGTGTTCTTTCAGGTGCGCCGGGTGCGGCGCGCTGTCGGTGCCCAGGAAGAATTTGGGGCAGCCGCTGACCGCCGCCGCCACCAGGGCTTGACGGTGGGTCTCGCGCTTCAAGACCGGCAGGCAGTAGTAGTGGGGCCGGATGCCGCCGGTGAAGATGGCGTTGCGGTTGTAGAGCAGGTGGTGCACGGTGATGGTGGCGGCCAGGTTTGCATCAGCCGTTGCCACATACTGCGCCGCCTCTTTCGTGGTGATGTGCTCCATCACGATCTTCAGGCCCGGGAAGTCTTTGCGCAGGGGTTCGAGCTGCTGCTCGATGAACACCGCTTCGCGGTCGAACAGGTCGATGTCGGGCGATGTCACTTCGCCGTGCACCAGCAACAGCATGCCCGCTTTCTGCATTGCCTCCAGCGTCTTGTAGGTCTTGCGGATGTCGGTCACGCCGGCATCGCTGTTGGTGGTGGCACCCGCCGGGTAGAGTTTGGCAGCGACCACACCCGCGTCTTTGGCGCGGGCGATCTCGTCGGTCGGCAGGTTGTCGGTCAGGTACAGCGTCATCAGCGGCTCGAACGCCACGCCCTGCGGCACAGCGGCCCGGATGCGGCTGGCATAGGCCTGGGCCTGGGCCGCGGTGGTCACCGGCGGCTTGAGGTTGGGCATGATGATCGCGCGGCCGAACTGGGCGGCGGTGTGCGGCACCACGGTGTGCAAGGCGGCACCGTCGCGCACGTGCAGGTGCCAGTCGTCGGGGCGGGTGATGGTGAGGGTTTGGGCTAGGGCGTTCATGCGGGAATTGTCCCACCCCCGCGCCGCCTTCGGCGTCACCCCCTCAAGGGGGCGCAGCCAGCGGCCCGGCACAGCCGGTTCCGCGGCTGCCTGGGCAAGCCGACCGTTCCTTCAGACTTTGGCGCTGGCGGCCAGGTGCTTTTCCAGGTCCTCCCAGAACACATCCACCGAGCCCTTGCCCTTGCGGGTGCCCGGGCGTTCGCGGTAGATGCGAATGTCGAGCGCGGTGTCCAGGCCCTGCCCGGCACCCACCAGGCGCTTGCTGCGCAGTTCGCGCCGCACCGCGCTGGCGGGCAGGAAGGCGATGCCGTGACCTTCCAGCGCCATGGCTTTCAGCCCCTCGGCCATGTCGGTTTCGTAGGTGCGCTCCAGGTGCACCGGCGTGCGGCTGTCCTTGATCAACTGGTCGACGGCGCGTCCCAAGTAGGCGCCGGGTGCGTAAGCCAGATAGGGCAGCGGATGGGCTGCGGTTCCGGGCAGCTGGTACAGCGGCTCGCCCTGTTCGTTGGGCTTCACGAAGGGCGACAGCGTCTCCCGGCCCAGGGGCAGCATTTCATAGCGCGCGGCGTCGAGCTGGATCGGTTGCGCCACATGGTGGTAGGCGATCAGCAGGTCGCAGCTGCCCTCGACCAGGCGCATCACCGCGTCGTGCACGTTGAGCGCGATCAGCCGACTCTTGATCGGGCCACAGCTCTCGCGCAAGCCCGAGAGCCAGGCCGGAAAGAAGGTGAAGGCCAGCGTGTGAGGCACCGCGAATTCGATCACGTCCTGCGCCGCGGCCGTGTGGGCGCGCAACATGGCGCGTGTGCTCTGCAAGGCTTGCAGCATCTCCAGCGACTGGTCGTACAAGGTCTGACCAGCGGGCGTCAGGCGCGTCGGGTAAGAAGACCGGTCCACCAGATCGGTGCCCGCCCAGGCTTCGAGCGACTGGATGCGCCGGGAAAACGCCGGTTGCGTGACGTGGCGCAGCTGCGCCGAGCGGCTGAAACTGCGGGTTTCAGCCAGGCTCACAAAATCTTCCAGCCACTTGGTTTCCATACTGCTCACCCCCGCGCCGCTGGGATGTCACACCCCCGCGCCGCGCTGCGCGCGTCACCCCCTCAAGGGGGCGACACCTGCCGACCGGCAAAGCCGGATCGGCGGTGTCCTGGGCGACGGGTCGCGCGCCGGAGGTGCTGCTCCTTTCTGTCTGTGTTTGTGATCGCTGCTGTGCTGCGGGGGTGTGCAAACAACTCGGTTGTCCGAGGGGAAGCCTAGCCCAGGATGCCGCGGGTCCGGGTTCCCCGGCCCGCTGGCATCGCCCCCCGGGGGGTGACGCGCACAGCGCGGCGCGGGGGGTTCAACTTCCATCCTGCTGTAGGGACCACATTTCAGCATAGACGCCACCGGGACGGGCCACCAGGTCGGCGTGTGAGCCGCGCTCGACGATTTCGCCGTTTTTCAGCACCAGGATTTCATGGGCATCGACCACGGTGGACAGGCGGTGCGCGATCACCAGGCTGGTCTTGTTGCGCGCCGCCGTTTTCAGCTCCGACTGGATCGCCCGCTCGTTCGCCGAATCCAGCGCGGAGGTGGCCTCGTCGAAGATGACGATCGGCGGGTTCTTCAGCAAGGTGCGCGCAATCGCCACCCGCTGCTTCTCGCCGCCCGAGAGCTTGAGCCCGCGCTCGCCCACGGTGGTCTTGTAGCCGAGCGGCAGCCTCTCGATGAAGGTGTGGATGTGCGCCGCCTGCGCTGCCGCCACCGCCGCGTCGTGACCGGCGTCGGGACGTCCGTACAGGATGTTGTATTCGATGCTGTCGTTGAACAACACCGTGTCCTGCGGCACGATGCCGATGGACTGCCGCAA
>JALOSH010000112.1 GCA_025458545.1 Hydrogenophaga sp. | reverse complement strand
CGACTGGCTGCGCCAGGAGATGGAGCGCATCCTCTCGGCCGAGCAGATCGCCAACGCGCCCAAGATGGACTGGGACGAGCTGATGGAGACGCTGAAGAAGCGGCTGGAAGAACAGAAGGAACGCCACGAAGGCGGCAGCAAGTGGATCGGCACGGGAGGCACCTCACCGTTCGGCCACGGCGGCAAGAACCCGCAGGGCATCCGCATCGGTGGCAAGGGCGGCAACAAGTCGGCGGTGAAGGTGTGGGAGCAGCGCGCCTACCGCGACTACGACGACACGCAGGAACTGGGCACGCGCAACATCAAGGTGGCGCTGCGCCGCCTGCGCAAGTTCGCGCGCGAGGGCAACGAACTGGAACTGGATTTGCCCGACACCATCCGATCCACCGCCGCCAACGCCGGGTATCTGGACATCAAGATGATCCCGGAGCGGCACAACAACGTGAAGGTGCTGCTGCTGATGGACGTGGGCGGCACGATGGACGAGCACATCCAGCGCGTCGAAGAACTGTTCAGCGCGGTCAAGAGCGAGTTCAAGCACCTGGAGTTCTATTACTTCCACAATTGCGTCTACGACTTCATGTGGAAGAACAACCGGCGCCGCTACGCCGAGAAATTCCCGACGCTGGACATCATCCGCAAGTACAACAAGGACTACAAGCTGATCTTTGTCGGCGACGCGACGATGAGCCCTTACGAAATACTGCAACCCGGCGGCAGCGTGGAGTACAACAACGAAGAAGCGGGTGCGGAGTGGTTGCAAAGGCTCACCCATGCCTTCCCGAAATTCGCCTGGATCAACCCGGAACCCCAGGGCGTGTGGCAGTATCGACAGAGCATCAGCGTCATTCAGCAGCTCATGGGCCAGCGCATGTACCCGCTGACCCTGAAGGGCCTGGAAGAAACGATGCGGCTTCTGTCGAAATAACCACCGCATGACATTCGATTTCCCGCGCCGTGCCGGCCGCGCACGGTGGCCTTTGTGGCTGGGCGTCTGCCTGCTGCCGCTGTGGGTGCAGGCGCAGACCACCGAGCCCATGGTGGCGCCGGCGCCCACCGCTGCCGACAACACCACCGCGACCTTGGCGCAGGGTGCGCAGGAAACCAGCTTTGACGTGGAGCTGCAAGGCGGCAGCGACAACCTGCGCAGTTTCCTGCTGCGCCACATGGAGCTGATGCGCTACCGCACGCTGCGCGACCTGGACGCGACCGAGCTGGACCGGCTGCTGCTGCGCGCCACCGACAACCTGCAGGACCTGCTGGGCACGCTGGGCCATTTCGCACCCACCATCGAGATCGAGCCGCCGCGGGCGAGCGAAGCCACCCCCCTGGGCACGGTGCGCATCCAGGTGGAACCGGGGCCGACCACCACGGTGGCCGAAGCCAACCTGTATTTCCGCGGCGACATCGCCACCAACCCGCAGGCCGCCGACCAGCGCGCGGCCATCGAGCGCGCCTGGACACTCAAACCCGGACAGACCTTCACCCAGGCCGACTGGACCAGCGCCAAGGCCGCATCGACGCGCGCGCTCACCGCGTTGCGCTACCCGGCCGGACGGGTTTACAACAGCCTGGCCGACATCGACCCGACCGACCACAGCGTGCGCCTGAGCGTGGAGTTCGATTCGGGTGAGGCGCTGCGTTTTGGCGAGCTGCGCCTGCAGGGACTGGAGCGCTACGACCGGGCCATGGTGGAGCGCCTGGTGCGTCTGTCGGGTGTGGTGCCCGGTGGCGACTTCGATCTGGCACTGTTGCAGAACGCGCGCCAGCGGATTGCCGACTCGGGTTACTTCGATTCGGTTCACCTGTCGATCGATCCGCAGGAGGGACAGCCGACAGCACCGGTGGTGGTTCAGCTGCGTGAAGGCTTGCGGCAGAAGTTGGTGCTCGGCGTGGGTGGCAGCACCGACAGCGGGGCGCGCCTGTCGGTTGAACACACCCACCACCGCGTGCCCGGCATCGGCTGGCGTGCGCTGAGCAAGTTGCAGCTGGAGCGCACCGATCAGTCGCTCTCGACCGAATGGAGCGCGCCGGTGGACGACAAAGGCTGGCGATGGATCACCAGCGCGCAGGTGGCGCGCCAGATCGATGGGTTCGACACCACCACCAGCCAGCGGGTCCGGCTGGGCCAGGTCCAGACCAACCCGGCCCTGGACCGCAGTTTCTTCCTGCAGTTCGATCGCGCGCTGGCGGTCAACTCCGCCATCAGAAGCCTGAGTCCGGCACGGTCCGAGTCGTCGATCACCGGCAACTACGCCTGGACCAGACGCCACTTCGACAGCATCCCGTTTCCGAACCGCGGCTATGGAGTGGGCTTGGAGCTGGGTGCGGGGACCACCCTGGAAGGCTCGCGCCTGCCGTTTGGCCGCACGGTCGCTCGCTGGCTGGGCTACCTGCCGTTGGGCAGCGCCACCACGGCCGATGCGTCCACCACCCCACTGGGCGTGGCCCGCTCCACCTCGGGCGCCCAGGGCCGAGCGGGGCGGCTGGTGATGCGGCTCGAAGGCGGGGCGGTGTGGGCGAAGGCCGATACCCCGGTGCCCGAGACCCAGCTCTTCCTGACCGGAGGCGACACCAGCGTGCGCGGCTACGGCTTGCGCGACATCGGCATTCCGCAGGCCGATGGTGGCGTTGCGCCCGGACGCTACATGGCGCTGGCCAGTGTGGAATGGCAGCGCCCGGTGTGGCGCAACGGCGTGCGCAGCCCATGGGAAACGGTGCTGTTCGTCGACGCCGGCGCCGTGGCCGAGAAACCGGCAGACCTCGATCCGCGACTGGGCGTGGGCGGCGGCCTGCGCTACAACAGCCCGGTCGGTCCACTGCGCCTGGACATCGGCTACGGCGTGAAAACCCGGGACTGGCGCCTGCACTTCAACGTGGGCTTCAGTTTCTGAACCGCGCCATGGAATCCCCCACACCTCCCACCGTGGACGCGCCCGCGCCAGACAGCCCCACGCCACGACCCGCCCGCTCGCGCTGGTCTGCGCTGCGTGGGCTGGGTTGGTTTGGCCATTGGTTGCCGGGCACGCTGGTGGCGCTGCTGTTGTCGGCCGGATTGGCCGCCTGGATGTGGACCGGCACCGCTGGCTCGCTGGCCCAGGCGCTGGGCTGGGCACAAGGCTGGATGCAGCACCGCGCCGACAGCACCGGGCAGCTGCAAACCCGCAACGCGCTGGGCAACCTGCGCCAGGGGGGTCGCATCGAGCAGCTGGAATGGTCGCGCGCCGGGCTGCGCGTGCGGGCGCAGGGTGTGACACTGGGCTGGAACCCTGCACTCGTCAGCGATCTCCTGCTGGGCCGCGGCGTGCGGCTGCAGCGGCTGGACATCGAGCAACTCACCATCGACGACCAGCGCGCGCCCAAACCCGGTGTGCCGCTGGAATCGCTGGTCTTGCCGCTGCCGGTGTCGCTGCCGTGGTCGGTCGGTCGGCTGGAGCTCACGGGGCGCAACCGCCTGGTGCTGGAGCGCATCGGTGGCCAATACCGCTACGGCCCGGCGGACGCGGCCGCACGCAACCACCTCGGCAGCGCGACCGCGCTGGGCGATGTTCACCAGCTGGACATCGATTCGCTGCAGCTCGCCCAGGGCCGCTACCAGCTGCAGGCCGTGCTGGGCGCGCAGGCACCGATGCCGCTGCGGCTGACCGCCCAGGGCGAGGTGCTCACCAGCGTGCCCGGCGGGAACAGCCTCACCTTGCAGGCCACCGCCAGCGCCACCGGCACGCTGGCCGGCAGCGGCGCCGCGCTCACCGTCACGGCCCGCATCACCCCCACCACCGAATCCACCTCCACCGCAGGCACCCAGACCACACCGACGCTCGCGGCCACCGCGCGTGTGATGCCCTGGGCGCCACAACCGCTGAGCGTGGTGGACGCCAGCGCACACCGTTTGAACCTCGCCGCGCTCTGGCCACAAGCGCCGCAGACCGCGCTCACCGGCGCCGTGCGCGCCCAACCCGAGGGCCCTGCCTGGCTGGCCCAGGTGGCGCTGGACAACACCATCAGCGGCCCCTGGGACCAGCAACGCCTGCCCATCGAACGGTTGCAGGCCCAGCTGCAGCAGCGCGACGGCCGCTGGCTGATACCGCAGCTGAGCGCCCGCCTCGGCCGGGCCAGCCTGCAAGCCAGCGGCGAGTTCCAGCCCGCCAGCGCCACCACACCCGCGCAGTGGCTGGGCCAGCTGCAGGCCACGGGCCTGAACCCGGCACAGCTCTGGAGCAGTCTGGCCCCGGCCGCGCTCGACGCCACCCTGAGCGCGCGCACCGCAGCGGCCCGCAGCGGCACGGCCCCGGCCATCGACCTCGACGCGCGCATCCTGCCGTCGGCCAGCGTGGCCGCTCCAGCGGCCCAGCAAGGCCTGCGCCTGCGCGAACTGCGCCTGCTGGGCCAATGGCGCCCCGCACAAGGCGGCGGTGCACTGCAGCTCGACACCGCCGTGCTCGACGCGGCGCAGGCGCGCCTAAACGCCACCGGCTTGTTGCAGCTGAACCCGTCAACCTTCGCAGGCAGCGCCACGCTGCAGCTGCCGGGCGCACAGGGCGGGTTGGACGGCGCGCTGGCGCATGCCGATGGCCGCGGCGATCTGCAGCTCGGCGTGGACGATGCCGCTGCGTTGCTGGACTGGCTGCGTGGCCTGCAACGCCTGCCGGTGATCGGGCCGCAGCTGGGTCGGTACTGGGCGCAAAACCCTGCTCTGCGCGACCTGCAGCTCAGCGGCCAGGCCCGGCTGTCGGCGCAGTGGACCGGTGGCCTCGCCGAGCTGGGCGTGCCCACACCGGCCAACGCGCAGCGCAGCCCGGTGCCGCTGCGCGTCCAGCTGGAGATCGATGTGCCGCGGCTGGAGGGCAGCACGCCCAGCGCCACCAGCCCAACCAGCACAAACAGCGCCACCTGGTCGCTGCGCCAGGCCCAGCTGCAGGCCAGTGGCAGCCTCGCCGAGCTGGCGCTGCAGCTGCGCGGCGAAGCGGCGCTGGCACCCTGGCGCGCTTCGGTGCAAACCGCCGGGCTGCTGCGTCGGGCCTGGCCGCTGCCCGGCCCCGGCAACCCCGAACCGGGACGGCTGGAGCTGAGTTCACTGCAACTGCAAGCCAGCGACGGGTCGCGCTCCGACCGGGTGGTGGACTGGTCCATCGGCAGCCCGCAAGCGCTGTCGCTCAGCTGGCGCCACACACCCGATGGGCTGGCGCTGCAAAGCGGGCCGGGGCGGTTGCAGGTGCAACCCAGCATCCGGCCCTTGGGCAACGGCCAGCGCATGGCGGCGCCGCTGGCCAGCGGCCCGCTCACGCTGGCCTGGAGCAGCCTGGCCTGGCAGGCGGGTGCCTTGCAGAGCCAGGGGCGGCTCAGCGGCCTGCCGCTGTCGTGGGTCGACGCCCTGGCCACCGCCCAAGGCGCTGCCAGCGGGCCGATCACCCAGGCCGGTGTCGGCGGCGATTTGCTGTTCGACGGCGACTGGGACATCCTGCTGCCCATGCAAGCGGGCACACCGCTGCGCCTGACGGCCCAGCTGCAGCGTCGCAGCGGCGACCTGTCGGTGCGCACCGACGGCAGCCAGCCCGAAGACCGCCTGCGCAATGCCGGCACGGCGCTGCTGCAGGCCGGTGTGCGCGAGGCCCGCCTGAGCGTCAACGCTGAAGGTCGGGCGGTGCAGGCACGCCTGCGCTGGGACAGCGAACGCCTGGGGCAGGCCAGCGCCGACCTCGGCACCGAGCTGGCTGCCCAGCCTGCAGCCACCGGTAATGCCCTGGACCGCTGGTGGCCGGGCAACGCCCCCCTGCGCGGCACGGTCAGCGCGCAACTGCCGCAAGTCGGCGTGTGGTCGGCACTGGCGCCACCGGGCTGGCGCATGCGCGGCACGCTGCAGGCCGACGCGACCCTGGGCGGTACACGCGCTGCACCCCAGTGGCGCGGCCAACTGCAGGCCGACCAGCTCGGCCTGCGCTCGGTGGTGGACGGTTTTGCGTTTTCCAACGGTGTCCTGCGCGCCACCCTGGAGGGCGAGCGCATCGCCATCGACCGCTTCGAGCTGCAAGGGCCGCAAGGCGGTTCGCTGTCGGCCACCGGTCAGGCCCAGTGGCGCCTGGTGGACGGCCAGCGGCAGCCCTTCATCGAGCTGCAGGCCACCGCCCGGCAACTGCGCGTGTCCAACCGGGCCGACCGCCGCCTCACCCTCTCGGGCCAGGTCACGGCCCAGCTGAGCGGCCCCCGGCTGCAAATCCGCGGCCAGCTGGTGGCCGACTCCGCCCTGTTCGTGTTGCCCGACGAAACCACGCCCACACTCGGCGCCGACGTGGTGGTGCGCGGCGGCCGCAACCTGCCCCAAGGCACCAGCACCGTGGCCCAGGTGCAGCCCGACGTGGCGGTGGAACTGGACCTGGGTCCGCAGTTCGACGTGCGGGGTCGCGGCCTGCAAACCCGCCTCGGCGGCCAGCTCAACCTGCGCAGCACCCCGGCCCTGCGCGAGCCTCGGGTGTTCGGCGAGGTGCGCACCGTCAGCGGCAGCTACCGCGCCTACGGCCAGCAACTCACGATCGACAACGGCCTGCTGGCCTTCAACGGCCCCTACGACGACCCGGCGCTGGACATCCTGGCGATCCGCCCGATGGGCAGCAACACCACCCAGCGCGTTGGCGTGCAGATCAACGGCAGCGCGCAGTCACCACGCGTGCGGCTGGTGGCCACGCCCGACATGCCCGATGGCGAAAAGCTGGCCTGGCTGGTGCTCGGTCGCCCCGCCACCGGCGCCGGCGCCGAAGCCGCCGTGCTGCAACAGGCCGCACTCGCGCTGCTGTCGGGCAACAACGGCAACCTCGACGGCGGGCTGGCCCAGGCGCTGGGTCTGGACGAACTTTCCTACCGCGGCGAAGGTACCAACGCCGATGGCAGCACCACCGCCGCCGCGGTCACGCTGGGCAAGCGGATCTCCAACGATCTGTACCTCAGCTACGAAACCAGCCTGGCCGGCGCCATGGGCACGGTCTCCATCTTCTACGACGTGTCGCGCCGCTTCACGCTGCGGGCGCGGGCGGGCGAAGAGAACGCCCTGGACCTGATCTTCACGCTGACGTACGACTAACGCCCCCACGCTCCGCCGCTGCGCGGGTCGCTGCCCCCCAAGGGGGCTGACCTTGCTCGGGGCGGCCCTTCGCTGCGGTCGCTGAGGCATGCCACTTGGCCGGTCGCTGCCCCCCGTACAATCCCGCTCGGCCAGCCGCCATAGTTCAATGGATAGAACGAGTGCCTCCTAAGCGCTAGATACAGGTTCGATTCCTGTTGGTGGTACCAAACCCCAGCCCGATCCACCCGCCAGCGCACCAGCCGCTGAAACCCGCCGGGCCTGACCCGGCACCCTGAACGCTTTTCATGGACATCTATCTGGTCGGTGGTGCGGTGCGCGACGCCTTGCTGGCCGGACCAGTCGGGCCATCGGCCCACGTCGACCGCGACTGGGTGGTGGTGGGCGCCACGCCCGAGGCCATGGTGGACCAGGGCTTTCTGCCGGTGGGGCGCGATTTCCCGGTGTTCCTGCATCCCACCACGCGCGAGGAGTACGCGCTGGCGCGCACCGAGCGCAAGACCGCGCCCGGGTACCACGGCTTTGCTTTCCACGCCGCGCCGGGTGTGACGCTGCAAGACGACCTGGCCCGGCGCGACCTCACCATCAACGCCATGGCGGTGGCCCAGGCCCAGGCGCAAGACCCGGCGCGGGCCACGCTGATCGACCCGCACGGCGGACAGCGCGACCTGCGCGAGCGCGTGCTGCGCCACGTCACCGACGCGTTCGCAGAAGACCCGGTGCGCATCCTGCGGCTGGC
>JALOSH010000478.1 GCA_025458545.1 Hydrogenophaga sp. | reverse complement strand
GTTTGCCGCGCCTGTGGTGTCGGGCTACGCCGCCATCCTGGGCAGCAAGTTCAAGACCGCCACGCCGGTGGCGATCACGAACCAGTTGCTCAACACCGCGCGGCGGGACACGGTCAAAGGCTACAACGCCGCGGTGCACGGCCGCGGTGAAGCGAGCCTGACCCGAGCACTGGCTCCCGTCGCGATCCGATGAGACGCCCGAACCAGGGGCATACAGGCCGCTGTCGAATGCGGCGTGGAGCCTGAGGGAGCGCCCAGAGAAAAGCCCGGTATTGCCGGGCTTTTTGTTGACCGATGGACTGGGCTGGCGTCAGCCCGACAGGCGCTCCAGCCCGCCCAGGTAGGGCCGCAGCACCTCGGGCACGGTCACGCTGCCGTCGGCGTTCTGGAAGTTCTCCAATACCGCCACCAGCGCACGGCCCACCGCCAGGCCGGAGCCGTTGAGGGTGTGCACCAGCTCGTTCTTGCCCTGCGCATTCTTGAAGCGCGCCTGCAGGCGGCGCGACTGGAAGGCCTCGCAGTTCGACACCGAGCTGATCTCGCGGTAGGTGCCCTGCGCCGGCACCCACACCTCCAGGTCGTAGGTCTTGCTGGCCCCAAAACCCATGTCGCCGTAGCTCTTCTCGGGGTGCACGATCTGCACCATCTCGACCTTGTCGAACTGGTGCTGGCGGATCATGCCGCGCGTGTCGCGCCCGGCGCTGCCGGCTTCGGAGCGGAAGCACGGCGTGTGCGCGGTCATCTTGATCGGCAGGTCGGTCTCGGCCAGCACGGTGTCGCGCACGACGTTGGTCAGCGTGACTTCGCTGGTGGGGATCAGGTACAGCGCCTGAGTGTCGGGCATCTCTTCGCCCTCCTGCCCGCCCTTCTTGACGGCAAACAGATCGCCTTCGAACTTGGGCAACTGGCCGGTGCCGCGCAGCGTCTCGCCGTTGACGATGTAAGGCGTGTAGCACTCGGTGTAGCCATGCTCCTGGGTCTGTACATCGAGCATGAACTGCGCGAGCGCACGGTGCAGGCGGGCGATCGACCCGCGCATGAAGGTGAAGCGCGAACCGGCGAGTTTGGTGCCGGTATCGAAGTCCAGGCCCAGCTTTTCGCCGATGTCCACATGGTCGCGCACCTCAAAGTCGAAAGTTCGCGGGGTGCCCCAGCTGCGCACCACCACATTGCCCTCTTCGCCCGCGCCCACCGGCACGCTCTCGTGCGGCAGGTTGGGCACCGCCAGCAGCAGGTTCTGCAGCTCGGTCTGGATCACCTCCAGCCGCGTGGCCGAGCTCTCCAGCTCGGCCTTCATCTCACCCACCTGCGCCATCACCGCTTGAGCATGCCGATCTGCTTGCTCAAGCTGTTGCGCTGGCTTTGCAAGGCTTCGGTGCGGGTCTGCAAGGTCTTGCGCTCGGATTCCAGCGCCTGGTACGCGGGCACATCCAGGTAAGGCTGCGGCGACTTGCGGGTTTCCAGGCGCGCCACCACGGCGTCCAGGTCTTTGCGGAGTTGGAGGATGTCAAGCATGCAAGGATTGTAGGTTTTGGCGCTGGAAGGTCAGCCGGCGAAGGAACCGACACCAAGGCCAGCGCGGAACCGGCTTCGCCGGGCCGCTGCTAGCGCCCCCCGGGGGGTGACGCCGCAGGCGGCGCGGGGGGTATCCGCCTATTGAATGTGTTCGACGTGCCCGTCACCCTCGATCTTCAGACCCTTGGGCAGCGGGAACTTGATGGTCTCGGTCAGGCCGTCCATGCGGCGCACGGCGATGGCGCCCAACTCGCGCAAGCGTTCAATGACCTGCTGCACCAGGATGTCCGGCGCGGAGGCGCCGGCCGTCAGACCCACCCGCTGCTTGCCCTCAAACCACTCGGCCTGCAGCTCGCTCGCATCGTCGACCATGTAAGCCTCGGTGCCCAGGCGGTGGGCGACTTCGCGCAGGCGGTTGCTGTTGCTGCTGGTGGGGCTACCGACCACGATGACGATGTCCACCTGCGGGCTCAGCAGTTTCACCGCATCCTGGCGGTTCTGGGTGGCGTAGCAAATGTCTTGCTGTTTGGGCTCGCGCACCTTGGGAAAGCGAGCCTTCACCGCCGCCTGGATGCCCGCCGCGTCGTCCACGCTCAGCGTGGTCTGCGTCACCACCGCCAGTTTGTCGGTTTGCGTCGGCATCACGCGCGCCACGTCGCCTTCGTCTTCCACCAAGTGGATGCCGCTGTCGAGCTGGCCCATGGTGCCTTCCACCTCGGGGTGACCCTTGTGGCCGATCATGATGAACTCGTAGCCTTCCTTGTGCAGCTTGGCCACTTCCACATGCACCTTGGTCACCAGCGGGCAGGTGGCGTCAAAAATCCGGAAGCCGCGCCGCTGGGCTTCTTCCTGCACCGCGCGGCTCACGCCGTGGGCCGAGAACACCAGCGTGGCGCCTGGCGGCACGTCCGACAGTTCTTCAATGAAGATCGCGCCCTTGTCCTTGAGGTCGTTGACCACGTAGGTGTTGTGCACGATCTCGTGGCGCACATAGATGGGCCGGCCGAACTTGGCCAGCGCACGCTCGACGATCTCGATCGCGCGGTCCACACCGGCACAAAACCCACGCGGCTCGGCCAACAAAATTTCGCTCATACAAAAAATCCCTTGGTGTGAAACACGGCCATCCAGAGCATCGCAGACCCGGCTTCGCCGGGCCGCAGATGCTGCCCCCTGGGGAGTGATGCGAAGCGGCGCGGGGGACTCACTCCAACACTCCGATCAATTGAACTTCAAACATCACCGCCTGCCCCGCCAGCGGGTGGTTGAAGTCGAACAGCACCGCACCGTCTTCGCGCACCTCCACCGCCGAACCGGCATAACTGCCCTGGCCATCGGGTGTGGGGAATTGCACCACATCGCCAGCCACGTACTGCTCGTGCGGGTCGCCCAGCTCGTTGAGCAGCTTGCGCGCCACCCATTGCACCATCTCGGGCTGGCGCTCGCCGAAGGCCTCGCCATCGGCCAGCTCG
>JALOSH010000111.1 GCA_025458545.1 Hydrogenophaga sp. | reverse complement strand
GCACCGAGAGGGTGAACGCTTTGTGTCGTGGTTCGGCAAAACCTACCCGGACAAAGAGGTGCTGCTCGCCGCCCACCGGCACGGCGGCGGCACCCAGCCCTGGCACACCTACAGCGAGTTGCAGATCGAACGCGCGTTGGAGCTGTGCGAAACACTGGTGGCGCACTACGGGCGGCCGCAAGACCGACCCCGGGCCGGCCTTTCCCCTCGCCGCCGTGCGCGGCCGCGCCCTGGGCCGTGGCGCCGACGTGCTGCAGCGCCTGGTGGTCACCGCCACCAGCCTGAACATCCGCAGCGGCCCGGGCGCCGAGTTCCCGACCGCTGCCCCCGCCTTGAAGAAGGGGGCCGAGCTGGTGGTGGGCGTCACCGATCTGGAGGGCTGGGTCAGCAACGATTTCGTGACGCGCCAGGTCGCGCGCCGCAGTGGCCCGGCGGTGCTCTCGCGCTCCGAGTTCAGCAGCCCGATGCCCACCCGGGCGCGTGCGGCACCGGCGGCCAAAAAGGCCGCTGCCCGCAAGACGCCGGCTCGCAAGACCCCCGGCCAGAGCGCCGGCCGAACACGGGCGCCCGCCGCGCGCAAGGTGCGCACCAGCGGCTGAACCCCTCTTCGCACCACGTTCACACCGCGCTCACATCTTCCCGCACCGACACACCGACTCCGAAAGCCGATCCATGGCCAAACCACCTGTTGCGAAGGCCATCACGTTCACCGTTCACGGCCAGACGCTGCCGGTGACGCCCGCCTCGCGCGGCGGTCCGGCGTCTTCGGCGGCCACCAACGGATTCGGCGGCCGCGGCCAGACCACGCACAAGGTGCAGGTGGGAGCGCTGCGCAGCAGCGGCAACCAAGCGGTGCGCCTGAGCGCCCGCCCGGGGCTGGACGCGGTGGTGCTGCACATCGCCAACGGGCCCTCGCTGATGCTGCACCCCGAAACCGCGCGCGACCTGATGCTGGCGCAGAGCGGTCTCACGCGCAGCGCCACGCGCTCGGCCCGCAGCGTGGGCAGCGGCCCGGCCGACGTGGAGGTTCCGGCCCAGCTGGAATGGCAGGGCCTGGAGCGCGCTGGCGGCGCCGGAACCACCCGGGGCGCACCGCGCGGGCGCCTGGGTCAGGTGCTGCTGTCCGGCATCGAAATCGTGACCGGCCTGCTGAGCGAACCGGCGGCCCGGCTCACGGCGGGCAAGATCGGCGCCCTGGTGGACAACCAGGTGGACCCCGGCGTCTACCGCCTCCCGGCTGGCGCCTTCGGTGCACCGCTCAAGGGCAGTGGCCAGAAGCTGGCGCGCATCCCCGCCGCGCCCGCCGCTGGTGACCCGGTGCTGGTGCTGCTGCACGGCACCTTCTCCGAGACCCAGGGCACTTTCGGCAAGCTCTGGCAGCAGCATCCGCAAAGAGTACGTGAGCTGTTCGCGCACTACGGCGACCGCGTGTACGGACTGGACCACCCCACCCTCACCGCCAGCCCGATCGACAACGCCCTGCTGCTGGCGCGCGCGCTGCCCGACGGCGCGCGCCTGCACCTGCTCACGCACTCGCGCGGCGGGCTGGTGGCCGAGGTGCTGGCCCGCGTGTGCGCCCAGCCGCAGCTGGACGCGGCCTCGCTCGCCGCCTTCAAGGACCCGGCCTACAAAGAGCAATACCAGGCGCTGCGCGATCTGGCGGCCGAACTGAAAGGGCGCGACATCCGGGTTGAGCGCGTGGTACGCGTGGCCTGCCCGGCGCGCGGCACCCTGCTCGCCTCCCAGCGGCTGGACGCCTATGTGTCGGTGCTGAAATGGTCGCTCGAACTCGCGGCCATTCCGGTGGCGCCGACCCTGCTCGACTTCATCGGCGCGGTGGCCAGCCAACGCACCGACCCGGCCCTGCTGCCAGGCCTGGAAGCCATGACCCCCGACAGCCCGCTGGTGCAGTGGCTGCACAGCGGCGAATCCCCCCTGCCCGGCCAGCTGCGGGTGGTGGCGGGCGACATCGAGGGCGACTCGGTGATGTCCTGGGTCAAGACCCTGCTGGCCGACGCCTTCTACTGGACCGACAACGACCTGGTGGTGCAGACCCGGTCGATGTACGGCGGCAGCCCGCGCTCGCCCATGGGCGGGCACGCGGCGGCCAGCTTCCTGCTGGACCAGGGCGGCAAGGTCACACACTTCGCCTACTTCAGCAACCCGCGCACCGCCGAAGCGGTGTGCAACGGCCTGACGCAGGACACCCCGGCGGGCTTTCGCCCCATCGGCCCGATGTCGTGGGCCGGCAGCGCTAGCGACGGCCTGCGCGGCGCGCGCCGCTCGGCCGACGCCCGGCCCACCGCCAGCCGCCCGGCGGTGATCCTGCTGCCCGGCATCCTGGGCAGCCACCTCAGCGTGGACGGCAAACGCGTCTGGCTGAGCATGCACATCCTGGGTGGCCTCGGCAAGCTGGCCTACCGCGGAGGCGCGGCCAATGTGATGCCCGACGGCGCCATGGGCCGCAGCTACGACGACCTGGCCGACTTCCTCTCGACCACACACGAGGTGATCGAGTTCTCGTTCGACTGGCGCCGCCCGATCGAAGAGGAAGCCCGGCGCCTGGCCGACGTGCTCGACCAGACCCTGGCCACGCGCAACGCCACCGGACAGCCGGTGCACCTGCTGGCGCACTCCATGGGCGGGCTGGTCGCGCGCACCGTGCAGCTGGAGCGACCCGAGGTCTGGCAGCGCTGGCTGCAGCGCACCGGCTCGCGCCTGCTGATGCTGGGCACGCCCAATGGCGGCTCTTTTGCACCAATGCAGGTGCTCTCGGGCGACGACAGCTTCGGCAATGCACTGGCCGCCTTTGGTCTGCCGTTTCAGGACCAGAAGGCGCGCCAGCTCATGGCCGACATGCCGGGCTTCATCCAGCTGCAGGCCGGGCTGCTCGACGAATCGCTGGGCTTGCAACAGAGCCAGCGCTGGCGGGCACTGGCCGAACAGGACGCACAGCTGATCGAAGAGGCCAGCTGGTGGCACAACGGCGAGAGCCAGCGCAGCGTCTACCGCTGGGGCGTGCCGTCGCAAGCGGTGCTGGACCAGGCCATCGCATTGCGCCGCAGGCTCGACCAGCAGCGCACCGACGCCTTGCCCCAGTTCAACGACCGCGTACTGCTGGTGGTGGGGCGGGCTCGCTTCACCCCGGCGGGTTTTGAACTCGCCGCTGGCGAGGGCTTGGTCTATCTGGACGCGCCGGACGATGGCGACGGCCGCGTGACGCGCGAAAGCGCGCTGCTGCCCGGCGTGAAGACCTGGAAGGTGGACTGCGAACACGGCGACCTGGCCGACGCCGAGAGCGCCTTCGAGGCCTACCGCGAGCTGCTGAACCACGGCGACACCGAACGCCTGCCGATGTTGTCGGCCACGCGCGGTGTTGCGGCTTCGGGCCTGGTGCGCAACCGTCCATCACGCCAGCACAGCGCGCTGCCGCAGCCACCGACCGAACTGGCCGATGTGTTCCAGCTCGACCAGGGGGATGCCCGACCGGTTCGCCCGACCCGCGCCGCGTTGCGCGTGAGCGTGCACAACGGCAACCTCAAGTTCGTGAGCTCCACGCTCATGGTCGGGCACTACGGCGCCTCCACCCTCACCGGCACCGAGGCCGTGGTGGACCGCTTCATCGGCGGTGCGATGTCGGCCTCGCTGGCGCTGGGCCTGTACCCGGAAGCGCCGGGCACACACCAGCTCTTCATCAACCACCGTCAGGACCCGGACAGCCCGCTCGCGCTGCCGCGCCCGGCCAAGGTGGTGGTGGTCGGCCTGGGCGAAGAGGGCAAGCTGCGCAGCACCGACCTGACCCAGACCGTGCGCCAGGCCACGCTGGCCTGGGCACAGCGCGTGGCCGAGACGCCCGAGCACAGCGGCGCCCACTTCGAACTCTTCACCACGCTGATCGGCAGCGGCGGCGTGGGGGTGAACGTGGCGACATCGGCACACGCCATTGCCCAGGGCGTGCGCGAGGCCAACGAAAAGCTCGAGGCTGGCGGCTGGCCCCAGGTCGGCCACCTGAACCTGATCGAGCTCTACCTGGACCGCGCCACCGAAGCCTGGGGTTCCCTGCAACTGCTTGCGCAGGCGGCGCCCGGTCACTTCGCGCTGACGCCCGCCGTGTTGTCGGGTGTGGGCGCGCTGCGCCGCCCGCTGGAGAGCGGCTACCGCGGCACCGGGCACGACTTCATCAGCGCCATCTCCGAAAAGAACGAGGCCGGTGAACCCACCATCACCTACACGCTGGACACGCAACGCGCGCGCTCCGAGGCCCGGGTGCAGGCCACCCAGGCGCGGCTGGTGAGTGAACTGGTGCGGCGCGCGTCCAACGACGCCAACCGCGACCCGCAGATCGGCCGCACGCTGTTTCAGCTGCTGGTGCCGGTGGAGATGGAGGCCAGCTTGCGCGGCAGCAGCGAGCTGCTGCTGGAGCTCAACGACGGCACCGCCGGCATTCCCTGGGAGCTGCTGGATGCGCCGCTGGACGGGCGCGGCGGTCCGACCCAACCCTGGGCGATCCGCAACAAGCTGCTGCGCAAGCTGCGCACGGTGCAGTTCCGCGGCCAGGTGAGCGACGCGCGCGCCGAAGACGCGGTGCTGGTGATCGGCGAACCCCGGTGCGACCCGGCGCTCTACCCGCCCCTGCCCGGCGCGCGCGCCGAGGCCCTGGCGGTGGTGGAGGCCTTGAGCGGCCCGGCGGGCCTGAGCCCGGAGCGGGTGCATGCGCTGGTGGCGCTGGACGAAGGCCTCGGTGCCGACGCCGCCGCGGTGACCAATGCCCTGCTGGCGCGGCCCTACCGCATCGTGCACATCGCCGGGCACGGCGAGCCCGAGCTCATCGTGGAAGGCCAGCCGCCGCAGATGCGCGGCGTGTGCCTCAGCGACGGCACCTACCTGGGCCCGCGCGAGGTGGAAGCCATGCGCGTGGTGCCCGAGCTGGTGTTCCTGAACTGCTGCCACCTCGCCGCCGACCCGCGCCACCTGCTGCAGGGTTACGACCGAGCGGCCTTCGCGGCCGGCGTGGCCAAGCAGCTGATCCGCATCGGTGTGCGCTGCGTGGTGGCCGCGGGCTGGGCGGTGGAGGACGATGCGGCCAACCGCTTTGCCACCGCCCTCTACCAGGCGCTGCTGCGCGGCGAACGCTTCATGGACGCGGTGCACACCGGCCGCGTGGCCGCCTGGGAGGCCAACCCCCAGGGCAACACCTGGGCCGCCTACCAGTGCTACGGCGATCCGGAATGGGTGTGGCAACCCGATCAGCGCGACCAGCACCGCACCCCCCGCCCGGTGGGCGCCGACTACGCCAGCATTGCCTCGCCGGTGGCGCTCACGCTGGCACTGGAAACCCTGGCGGTGGAGAGCGCCACGCAGGGAGCCCAGGACGCGACCCAGCGCGAAAAAATCCGCCACCTCGAAGCCCGCTTTGAAGCCGACTGGGGCGGCATGGGCGCGGTGGCCGAGGCCTTCGGCGTGGCCTGTGCGGCGGCGCGCGACATCGAGAACGCGATCCGGTGGTACCGCCGCGCAGTGGCCGCGAACGACGGCAGCACCTCGGTCAAGGCCAGCGAGCAGTTGGCCAACCTGTGCGCGCGCCTCGGCTGGGAACGCGTGGAACAGGCGCAGCGCCAGCGCAAGCCGGCGACGGTGCTGAGCCCGCTGGTCCGGCAGGGTCGCGAGGACATCCACACCGCCATCACCCTGCTGCAGGCGCTGCTGACGCTCAGCCCCACGATGGAGCGCGAAAGCCTGCTCGGTTCTGCCCACAAGCGGCTGCACCTGCTGGAGAGCGCGGCCGGCCAGACGCGCCCCGCGACCCAGGCCGCTCAGCAGATGGCGCTGCACTACCAGCGCGCCGAAAGCCTGGCGCGCCAGACTGGCCACCCCGGCTGGTTCTACCCGGCGCTCAACCGCATGGCTGCCGAGCTGGTGGCCCACGCGGGTCAGCCCGCAGGTCAGAAGCCATGGAACGGTTTTGACAGCGCCCACATCGCCCAGCTGCGCCAGTGCCTGGAAGAACAGCGGCGCACCGCACCCGACTTCTGGAGCGTGGTCGGCCTGCCCGAACTCGCCACGCTGGAATCGCTGGCCAGCGGCCACTTGGCGCGGCAGCTGCCCGCCATCGCCGCGGTCTACGAAGACCTGCACCAGCGCGCGGGCACCGCCTGGATGTGGGCTTCGGTGGCCGACCAGGCCGGCTTCGTGCTGCGCCACTTCAACACCGGCGAGGGCGCCGAGCCGCGCGCCGCCCGGGAACTGCTGGCCATCCTGCAGGGTTACGCCAAGGTCTGACCGGAGCGGACCATGAACCGCATCTTCATCAGCTACCGGTCGTCCGACGGCAAGAAGGACGCCGACCGGCTGTGTGCGGACCTGAGTCGGCTGCTCGGTGAGGAGCAGGTGTTCTTTGACAAGCAAGACCTGCAAGGCGGTAGCTCCTGGAGCGACGCGATCCAGGCCGCGCTCGACGCACGGCCGGTGGTGTTGCTGCTGATCACCCCAGACTTGCTGGGCATGGCGCACCCCGACGGCGGGCGCCGGATCGACCGCGACGACGACCCCATCCGCAACGAGCTGCTCGCGGCCCGGCAGGCCCATGCCACCGTCATCCCCTTGCTGACCGAAGGCATGCAGATGCCGCCCGTCGCCAGCGTGCCTGAACCGCTGCGCTTCATCACCGAATCGCACGCCTTGAAGCTGCGCACCGACGACTGGCCCGCCGATCTGCAGCGCGTGGTGGAAGACCTCGGGGCGCACGGCATCCACACGGCCCAACCCACGCCATCGCCGCCGCCTCAGGCACCCGGTCCGGCCGCCCACCGGGCGGTACGCCGCCTGCAGAAAGGTTTGATGATCTTCGGCGGCGTCGTGGCCGTTCTGCTGCTCATCGGGCTGGTGTGGCCTGAAGACCCGGCACTACCGCCGGGGTGTGGTGGTCGATCGACGACCAGCAGCGCCGCCTGCGCGTGCTGCTTACCGTGAACGCCGACACCATCGAACTGCAAACCGACCCGTTCCCGGTGAGCTGGTACCCGCACTGGGTGGCCTACGCCAAGAGCGTCCAGGGCATGGGGCTGGTCGTCACCGACGTGCGCTACGTCGGGCGCGGCGCGCTCACCCACGTCATGGGCGTGCCGCGCATCGAGATGCCCGTTCAGGCCTTCACCGCCGATGGACGCGGCCCCCTGGACACTGGCAGCGTGGTGCTCAGCGCCAGCGCCGACGGACGCGAACTGAACGGCGAGCTCTGGAGCAACGGCGAGCAGGCGGCCACACCCTTGCGCCTGGTTCGCCAACCCTGACCACACCCCCCAACCCAGGAGAACACCATGCCCAAGATGCTTCACATCTGCACCGAACGCGTGCTGCCGGCGGATCTGATGCGGCCGCAGCACACCCTGCGCAGCGGCGGACGCACGCGTGCCGTCAGCCCCATCGGCAAACTCTGGATGAACGGCAGCACGCTGCGGGTGCGCTTCATGGGCGGCACGGCGGCGCAACAGGCGAAGGTGAAGGAGCAGGCTGGCTGGTGGACTCAGCACGCCAACCTGCGTTTCGATTTCAACAACGCGCCCGATGCCGAAATCCGCATCGCTTTCGACCCCACCCTCGGGGCGTGGTCTTACGTCGGCACCGACAACCGCAGCATCCCGCTGGACCAGCCGACCATGAACCTGGGTTTCATGAATGGTGGCACCACGGCGCACGAGTTCGGTCACGCCATCGGTCTGGCGCACGAACACCAGAATCCAGCCGGCGGCATGCAGTGGAACGAAGCGGCGGTGATCCGCGACCTCAGCGGTCCGCCCAACCACTGGACCGAAGCGCAGATCCGCCACAACGTGCTGTTCAAGTACCGCGCCGACCAGGTCAACGGCACCGCTTTCGATCCCGACTCGATCATGCTGTACGCCTTCCCTGGCAGCTGGGTGCAAAGCGGCCAGGGCACCAAGGCCAACGAGGTGCTGTCGGCCATGGACAAAGCCTTCATCGCCGGTGCACGCGCCTACCCGAAGTCCGCACCGACGGTGGTGGACGCAAAAGAAATCGTGGTCAACGCCGCGCGCCGCACGGCGGCGGCCATCGGCAAGGCTGGCGAGGAAGACCTGTTCCGTTTCCAGGTGAGGACGGCCGGCACGCACATCATCGATACCCGCGGGCCGACCGATGTGGTGATGAAGCTCTTCGGCCCCGACAGCCACACCGCTCTGATCGCCGAAGACGACGACAGCGGCGTGGACACCAACGCCTCGATCCGCGCCGACCTCGTGCCCGGCGTTTACCACGCACAAGTGCGGCACTACAACAAGGCCAGTGGCATGGGCAACTACAGCATCCGGGTGCGCAAGGCATGAGCCCTGACCGCAGCGCGCGGTCCCCGGCAAGCAAAAAAGGGCTTCGGTTTCCCGAAGCCCTTTTTTGTTTGGTGATCGCCGGGGTCAGACGATCAGGCGGCCACCGCCTCTGACGGCACCGGCGTGCGGATCAGGTAGTCGAAAGCGCTCAGCGCCGCTTTCGAGCCATCGCCTGCGGCGATCACGATCTGCTTGAACGGCACGGTGGTGCAGTCACCGGCGGCGAACACGCCGTCCACGTTGGTGTGGCCCTTGGCATCCACCACGATTTCACCGAAGCGGCTGAGTTCGACCGTGCCCTTGAGGAACTCGGTGTTCGGCACCAGGCCGATCTGCACGAACACACCTTCCAGCGGCACCAGGTGCTCTTGCTGGGTGGCGCGATCCTTGTACTTCAGGCCGTTCACTTTGCCATCGGCGCCAGTGATCTCGGTGGTCTGCGCGTTCAGGTGAATGCTCACATTGGCCAGGCTTTTCAGCTTGCTCACCAGCACCGCGTCGGCCTTGAGCTGGTCGGCGAACTCGATCAGAGTCACGTGCTGCACGATGCCGGCCAGATCGATGGCCGCCTCCACGCCCGAGTTGCCGCCACCGATGACCGCGGTGCGCTTGCCCTTGAACAGCGGGCCGTCGCAGTGCGGGCAGTAGGCCACGCCCTTGTTCTTGTACTCCTGCTCGCCGGGCACATTGACGTTGCGCCAGCGCGCACCGGTGGCCAGGATCACGCTGCGGCTCTTCAGCACGCCGCCATTGGCCATCTGCACCGTGACCAGGCCACCGGCCTCTTCAGCGGGGACGATCTTGTCGGCGCGTTGCAGGTTCATGATGTCCACCTCGTAGTGGCGCACCTGGGCTTCGAGCGCAGCGGCGAACTTCGGACCGTCGGTCTCCATCACCGAGATGTAGTTCTCGATCGCCATGGTGTCATTGGTCTGGCCACCGAAACGCTCGGCCGCCACGCCCACGCGGATGCCCTTGCGCGCCGCATAGACGGCGGCCGCCGCACCAGCAGGGCCACCGCCCACGATCAGCACATCGAACGGGTCCTTGGCGTTGAGTTTGGCGGCTTCGCGCTCGCCGGACTTGGTGTCGAGCTTGGCGACGATTTCTTCCACCGTCATGCGGCCAGAGCCGAACACCTGACCGTTCAGGAACACCATGGGGACGGCCATGATTTCGCGCTCGGTCACCTCCTGCTGAAAG